>CAZIGN010000012.1:0-2103 GCA_964538805.1 uncultured Lachnospiraceae bacterium | reverse complement strand
TTAATAGTAGTTAAATAATTGTAAAAGATTTTAGATTTGTTAATAGTAGTAAAATAATAAATATGTGATTCGTGGAGTAAAGTTGTAAAACAATAAAAATACGGAGGAAAATAGATTGAAATTTATATCGTGGAATGTTAATGGAATAAGAGCTTGTGTAACTAAGGGTTTTATGGAATTTTTTGATAAAGAAGATGCAGATTTTTTCTGTTTACAAGAAACAAAATTACAAGAAGGCCAGATTGAACTAGAACTTAAAGGATATCATCAATATTGGAATTATGCCGAGAAAAAAGGATATTCAGGAACAGCTATATTTGCTAAAAATGAAGCTTTAAATGTAAGTTACGGGATAGGCATAAAAGAACATGATAACGAAGGAAGAGTAATAACACTTGAGTATAATGACTTTTATCTGATTACTGTGTATACTCCGAATTCAAAAACAGAATTAGAAAGACTAGACTACAGAATGATATGGGAAGATGAATTTAGAAAATATCTTCTAAACCTTAATGAAAAAAAACCGGTTATAGTATGTGGAGATCTTAATGTAGCACATAACGAAATAGATTTGAAAAACCCGAAAACAAATAGAAAAAATGCGGGCTTTACAGACCAAGAAAGGGCTAAGTTTAGTGAATTGTTAAATGCTGGATTTATAGATACATTCAGGCACTTTTACCCAGAACTTAGTGAGGTTTACAGTTGGTGGTCTTACAGATTTAAAGCTAGAGAAAAAAATGCTGGCTGGAGAATAGACTATTTTGTAGTTTCTAAAGATTTAGAAGCAAGACTAAAAGATGCAAAAATACATATGGATGTACTAGGCTCAGATCATTGTCCTGTAGAATTAACAATTGAATAATCTAGAAAAATAAAAAAATACCCCGCCAAACAGTCTATAAATTGAAAATAGATAGTTAGCGGGGTGTAATTGTATGAAGTGACTGATTGAAAAATATATTAGATTAGATTTTCAGGGTTTAGACACAACAATTCGTCTAAGACAAAAAGTCCATCTTTTCTAATTAAAACATCATCAAAGTATATTTCGCCGCCACCGTACTCTTTTGTTTGTATACATACTAGATCCCAATGAATAGCTGATACATTTCCGTTAGGAGCAACGTCATAACAATTACCTGGTGTAAAATGAAATGATCCCATTATTTTTTCGTCAAAAAGAATATCTTTCATAGGTTTTAGGATATAAGGATTTACACCTATTGCAAATTCACCAATATATCTTGCGCCTTCATCAGTATCAAATACTTTTGTGATTCTATCAGTATCATTTGCTGTAGAGCTGATTATTTTTCCATCCTTAAAATCTAATACTACATTTTCGAAGGTAAATCCTTGATACAATGAAGGAGCAGTATATGAAAGTTTTCCATTTACAGAGTTTCTAACTGGGGCTGTATATACTTCACCATCAGGGATATTACAATGTCCACAACAAGGATTTGCTGGGATGTCTTTTATAGAAAAGCTAAGATCGGTACCTTCTCCAACAATCCTTACTTTATCGGTTTTGTTCATAAGGTTAACAAGTGGCTCCATAGCTTTTGCCATCTTTGAATAGTCAAGGTTACAAACGTTGTAGTAGAATTCTTCAAAGGCTTCTAGGCTTGTTCCTGATAGTTGTGCCATTGCATTGTTTGGATACCTTAGTACTACCCATCTAGTCTTTTTAACTCTTATGTCATGATGTACAGGTGTCTGGTATAGTTTTTCATATAATGCCATTTTGTCTGAAGGTACATCTGATAATTCTGCGACATTTTCTGAGCCTCTTACTCCAATGTAACAGTCCATTTTTGACATTTCTAAGGCATCAACCTCTGCCATAATTTTTAATTGTTCCTCATCACAGTTTAGTAAGATTTCTCTTTGTGTGCTTACATCGGTATAATGTACAAATGGTATTCCTTTTGCTTTATATACTTCTTTTATTAGTTGTCGTGCTAGGTCTTTTGTTGATTCGCCTATATGATGGATGTATACTTTATCTCCTTCGTTTACGTGTATGGAATAGTTTACTAGGTTGTTTGCTAGTTTTATATTTCTTGGGTCCATATTTGCCTCCGTTTCTATGTT
>CAZIGN010000011.1:24666-33041 GCA_964538805.1 uncultured Lachnospiraceae bacterium | reverse complement strand
ATAGGCTGTTGTTGCATAACTGACTTTGGTAAATTTGTGTCCATTGGTACAACTCCTACAAATTCCATGTTAAGTTTTAAAAACTTTTCAACTACAACACTTAGTTTGTTGAATAAATTTTTTCCTTCTTCATAATTAGTTACTCTATTTGCAATTATTTTAATCGTGGTTTTTTCTTTATCAAATTCAGGTTTATTATTAAGAGTTTTTAGCAAGGCATATGAATCTGTTATAGACGTCGGTTCGGGCGTTGTTACTAATAAAACCTCACCACTCGTTGTAACAAATTCAATTACACTATCAGATATTCCTGCACCTGTGTCAATAATAATTATATCTGCTAAAAGTTCCAATTCTCTTAATTTATATACTAAAAACGCAGCTTGATCTCTTCCAATGTTATTTAACCCTCTTATTCCTGAACCGCCTGATATAAATCCTATATCCATTGGACCCGCAACTATTATTTCTTTTAAATCTTTACCTCTAAAAATCATATCTGCTAATGAATATTTCGGGATTGCTCCAAACATTACTTCAATATTTGCCAAACCAAAATCCGCATCAAATATTATCACTTTTTTATTTTGCTTCCTAAATTGCATTGCTAGATTAATTGCGATACTTGACTTTCCAACCCCACCTTTTCCACTTGTAACAGTCAAAATCCTCGCTCTTTTTACCTCATTTTTAGTAGCACCACTGTTAGTATTTGCATTTTCAGGCATCTGATTTTGTACTTTTATTATGTTTCTGAGTCTTTCTGCTTGATCCATATATGCTCCTTTTTCTTATAAAAATACATCTATTCTTTTCCACCGAGTATACTTCTTGCTACTTTTTGGGGATCTAATGCACAAATATCATCAGGCACAACCTGTCCACTTGTAACATATGATAGTTGTACACCAGTTAGCAATTTAATGTTAAGTATATTGCCAAGACTTGTTGTTTCATCTAGTTTTGTAAATATTATACTATATTCTCCGACATTTCCAAACACTTCTGTTATTTTTATTAAATCTTTATACTTTGTTGCTGCACTAAGCACAAGACATACTTCTTTTTCTACTCTTTCTTTATCTATTTCAACTTCTTTTATAAGATCTGCCATTTCTTCACATTGCTCTTTATTCTTATGTGATCTACCTGCTGTATCAAATAAAATATAGTCATATCCTTCAAACAATTTTATTGCAGTATTTAATTCTTCTGTAGTATATACAACTTGAAGTGGTATATCTAAAATATTTGCATAGGTTCTTAACTGTTCCACTGCAGCTATTCTATATGTATCAGAAGTAATAAGTGCAACTTTAGCTTTTTTTTGCAACTTAAAATCAGACGCTAACTTTGCTATTGTTGTAGTCTTGCCTACACCAGTAGGCCCAATAAAAAAGACTAGCTTAGCTTTGTTGTTAGCAGGAGTAATTGATTTTGGCTGCCCAAGTTTTAAGACAATTTTTTGGTATACACTTGATAATATAGTATCAAGTGTTGTTTCTTTTTTGAAAGTAGCCTCTATCTCGGCTATTATTTGATTAGCATATTTTTCATTTACTTCGTTGTCTAGTAATTGATTATATATTAGTTGTAAAAAAGTAAAATTAATACTTTTAACTTTCGTTTCTTTTTCTTCTTTTAGCATACTTTTATTTTGCATAGCTTCTTTAACTTCATTTTGCATTTGATTTTCTAACATACTTTGCAAATTATTAAGTTTTTCTTCTATTGCATTAGTCTTTTTTTCTGAGACTTCTAGCGAACTTGTTTCATCTGCTACAAGATTGATTCTTTTGACAGGTATGTTTCCTGTAGTATTGTTATATGATTTTTCCTCTAAAGCAGCTGTAACTTCCACACTATCTTTTCTGAAAAGTCTCGCTAAGCCTTTGTGTTTCATCGATTTTATATTAAGTACTATTGCAGAACTACCCATTTCTTCTTTAGCAAGCATGATTGCTTTAGCTTCCGTATCTGCCTGAAATTTTTTTATAATCATTATGCGCTCACCATCCCAACTGATTGTAATTCAATATTAGCTTCAACCTCATTATAAGAGACAACTACAAGATCTTTAAAATAATCCTGGGTTAATCTCTTGAAATACATTCTTACTATAGGTGAAGTAATAATAATTGGGTTTTTTCCCATTTTTTCTAGTTTGTTGATTTCAGCTTCAACAGATTTTATAATTGTATTAGACTTTTCTGGGTCTAACGCAAGATATGCTCCTTGTTCTGTTTGTTTGACAGAAGCCATAATTTCTTGTTCTATTTTTGGATCTAATGTTACTACACTTGTCATTTCATTTGGAGGAAAATATTTTCCCGAAATAGCTCTTTTTAGGCTTTGCCTTACATACTCTGTCAAAACATCCGTATCTCTTGTTACTGTAGCATGATCTGCTAATGTTTCAAATATTGAAAGAAGATCTCTTATAGATATTCCTTCTCGTAATAGATTTTGTAAAACTTTTTGTATTTCACCAACTCCTAATAACTTTGGCACCAACTCATCAACAAGTGTTTGTTGGTTTTCTTTAATGTTATTAATAAGATTTTGAACATCTTGTCTAGTAAGAAGTTCTGCTATATTATTTCTTACTATTTCTGTTAAATGTGTTGCAATTATTGATGGCGGATCAACTACTGTATAACCTAGTGATTCTGCTCTTTCTCTTTGACTTTCAGTTATCCATATTGCAGGTAAGTGAAACGAAGGTTCAAAAGTAGGTATACCAGTTATTTCTTCTTCAACCATTCCAGGATTCATAGCCATATAATGATCAAACAATATTTCACCTTCACTAATTTGTATTCCTTTGATTTTAATTATGTATTGATTAGGATTAAGCTGTATATTATCTCTTAATCTAATAATTGGTACAACTGCACCGAGTTCCATAGCAATCTGTCTTCTAATCATAACAACTCTATCAAGCAAATCTCCACCCTGATTTACATCAGCTAGCGGTATAATTCCATAACCAAATTCTAACTCTATAGGATCTACTTGTAATAGTGAAACTACATTTTCAGGTTTTCTAATCTCATCTGCTTCTACTTCCGAAACAGAAGTTTCATCTTCAATTGCACCGATTGCTTCATTTTTACTCATAACAGTTGATAGATATAAACACATTCCTCCTAAAGGAGCAAAAACAAAAAATGGTAGTCTGGTAAAACTCAATAGAATTAAAGATCCACCAACAGCTTTTAGTACTTTTGAACTAACAAATAGTTGTTTAAATACCAATTCTCCCATGTCGGAATCTTTAGAAGCTTTTGTTACTAATATACCAGTAGATAACGAAATTAAAAGTGATGGTATAGAACTAACTAAACCGTCACCTATTGTTAATATTGCATACTTATTAAGAGCTGAATTAATATCCATCCCTTGTCTTAAACTACCAATTGCTATACCACCAATAACATTAATAACTGTTATTATCAGACCAACTGTGGCATCTCCTTTTACGTACTTAACAGCACCATCCATAGCTCCAAAAAATGCTGACTCAGACTGTATCTTTTCTCTTCTTTCTTTTGCTTCTTGATCTGTTATAGCTCCAGTATTAAGATCTGCATCAATTGCCATTTGCTTACCTGGCATAGCATCTAGCGTAAATCTCGCTGTTACTTCCGCTACTCTTTCAGAACCTTTATTAATTACCATAAATTGAACAAGAATTAAGATAATAAATACTATAAAACCTATAATCAAGTCCCCACCACCAACATACTCACCAAAGGTTCTAACAACTTCTCCTGGGTCACCATCTCCTAATATTAGCTTTGTTGATGATACATTTAGTGATATTCTAAAAACTGTTGTCAATAGAATAATAGATGGGAAAGATGACATAGCTAATGGTTCTTGTGCAAATATAGAATTAAACATAATAGTTAATGCTATTCCTATGTTTAAAGCTAACAAAAGATCTAATAGTGAGTTTGGGATTGGTATAATCAAAAAGATAATGGCCGCAAATAAATAAATTCCAATTCCTATGTCAGTTTTCTTAATCATAGCCAATTATCTCCTTTCAAAATTCTTTCAAAATTCTTTAAAAACATTTTAATCATTCTTCTTAAAAACAAAGATTCTTGTGTGTGAATCTTCTTAATAAGTTCTAAATCTCTATGTGGAAAGTTTCTACACTGCTTTTTTCGTTTTAAATACAACTGCAAGAACTTCAGCAACTGCTTGATATAATTCTTCTGGTATTTCACTACCAATATCACAGCTTTGATACAGTGATCTTGCAAGAGGTTTGTTTTCTACAGTTTCTATACTGTACTCTTTTGCTTTTTCTTTAATTCTTAGTGCTAAATAATCTTCTCCTTTTGCTATTACAACTGGTGCTTTTGCAATGTTTGAGTCATATTTAAGTGCAACTGCAAAATGCGTCGGATTGGTGATTACTACATCCGCCTCTGGCAATTGTTGCATCATTCTTCTTTGAGAAACCTGCATCATTTTTTTACGGATTTGAGCTTTGATTTTAGGATCACCTTCGGAATTTTTATATTCATCTTTAACTTCTTGTTTAGTCATCTTCATATCTTCTTTGAATTTTCTTTTCTGAAATACATAATCTGCTAAACCAATAATTAGATATATAATACACATTTGCAAAACTAAATCAATAACTAAATTACCAATTATTAGTATTGCTGATGAAAGTGGCACTTCATATAGATTAAGTATCATGTCTTTTTCATCAATCAAGGCATTATAAACATAATAAAACATTACTGTAACTAAAACGACTGATTTAAATAAATTCATCAGCGATTGTTTAGAAAATAATTTCGAGAATCCTTTTAATGGATTTATATTACTTAGTTTTGGTTTCAAAGGCTCGCCTGTTGGCTTCCATTTTACCTGAACTAAATCACCTATAACACCTATAAAAAATGCTATCATTAAAAACGGAGCAATCATAAACAAAAAATCTATTATCACGCTTTGCATAATAGCCATTACTGTTACATGATTTATCTCATTTCTAATAGGATTTGCTAAAGTATCAAACATCCCAAAAGTTTTGGAAAAAAGTTCTTCTATTTGTATGAACAAATTACCAAGTAAAGATTTTAGTGTTGCAAAAATAGTTACCAAAAATATGGCAGAAACCAAATCTTTACTCTTTGCTACTTGACCTTTTTTTCTGGCATCACTTAATTTTTTCGAACTTGCATCTTCAGTCTTTTCTCCACCGGGTCCATCTTTTGCAAAAAATTGCAAATCAAGTGATAGGATTTTTTTGTTAAATTCCATTAACTTAGACCTCCTATTATTTCAATGACCATAGACTGCATTTTATTGAAAATAAAATTTGCTATAGAAGGAATTAATGACACTGTAAAAAATATAATTATCAAACCTACTAATAATTTTAACTGAATACCTACCGCAAACATATTTACCTGCGGCGCAACTTTTGCCAAAATACCAAGTACGCTATTTACTAATAACAAAACTGCAAATACTGGTAAAGCTATTCTAAAACCGATAATAAAATAATCACTTATAAAATTAATAAAGGTTTCTAGCAGTTTATGATTGAATTTTATCCCTCCAACAGGAATAATTTCATATGAATCTACAATTGCACTTAGTAAAAAAATGTGCATTCTTGTAACAATCATCATTAATAATATCATATAATTGTAGTACTGCGCGGTTATGCTCATCTGTTGTTTAGTAGTAGGATCAAATGTACTTGCCATGGATAAACCAATCTCAAGATCTATAATCGAACCTGACAGAATAATAATGGTACTACAAATGTAAGCCGCAAACCCAATAAGTAAGCCTGCTACACTTTCAAAAACAAGAATAACGGCAAGTTCTATAACCGTTTCATATTCCGGCATCACTGTATCACTTAGAGAATAAATTATCATAGCTAAAAAGATCGAAAAGCCTAATTTAACTCTTTGTGGTGTATTTGCCTGTCCAAAAAAAGGTGAAATAAATATAAATGAAGCCATTCTTACTAAAATTAACAAGAACAGCTCTAAATCTTTTTGTTCAAAGGATATATCTATCATAAAATATAATCTCCAAAGCTACCCCATAAACTCTCTATAAATGACAAAATGCTATTGATTATAAATGAACCAAATATAATAATACCTAAAAATATTGCTAATATTTTGGGTACGAACGTTAGTGTTTGTTCTTGAATAGATGTAACTGTTTGAAATATACTTACTATTAAACCAACAAGTAAAGATATAATCAAAAGCGGAGCAGAAGCAATAATAATAGTCCAAATAGTTTCGTTAGCAATATCTAAAACAACTTCTTGCGTCATATTATTTTCTCCGTTCTATAGTTTATTCTTCAATTCTTATCACAAACACATAATTAGGTCACAAAAGTTTTAATCAAATTCACAATTATCAAATTCCAGCCATCTGCTAATACAAATAATAGTATTTTAAATGGGGCAGAAATTGTCGTTGGTGGTAACATCATCATACCCATCGACATTAACGTTGAAGCTACTACCATATCAATAACAATAAAAGGTATGTATATTAAAAAACCTATCCAAAAAGCTATTCTTAATTCACTCAGAATGTATGCAGGTATTAATACAGTCGTTGGTATATCATTTTCATCTTCAACCTCTGTAATTTTCGCAATTTCTAGCATAGCATTAAGATCTTCATTCTTTACTTGCTTTAGCATAAATGTCCTAATTGGCTTTACTCCTCTTTCTAGAGCTTCTTCTTGAGTGATTTCATTGCTAGAAAGTGGTTTTATAGCCTCTTCATAAACCGTTGTTATCGTTGGTGTCATAATAAAAAACGTAAGAAACAACGCCAGACCTATAAGAACCTGGTTTGGCGGTGTGGTTTGCGTACCAATTGCAGCTCTTGTAAAGTGCAATACAACTATTAATCTAGTAAATGATGTTAACATAATCAAAATTGAAGGCGATAATGAGATTACTGTTAAAACCAAAACTATTTGTAATGCTCCTGTTATTCCACCAGTTTCACCTGTTGTGGAAATATCAATACCAAACAGATTATCGTTCATTTCTTGTTCACTAGCTGTCGTCTCTGACGAAGCATAATAAAACTCAGAACTTAAAGCACTAAATGAAATAACTAGCAATATAATACAAATCGCCTTTTTAATATATCTTTTCATTATTACTCTTCCTTATTATTTTGATTATGTTTTGTTATTTTGTTTAAAATCTTAGAAAAACTTTCCTTATTTATTGAAAAACCATCGGGAATGTTTTTCATTTTTTCTTTATCCACTTTACTGATTACGCTTATGGTCTCTTTGCTTAATCCTAAAGCATAATATTCATCTGCAATTCTTACTATACAAATAGTTTTACCGTTAGTTATACTTGCAGCTTCTAATACTTCTATGTTGCCATTTGTTACCTTGTTTTTCTGATAGTTTCCTATCCACTTTGTAGTAAAGTGTGTCAAAGCTAAAACAATCACAAAAATTATAGCAACTGTGATAAGTTTTAAGGCATTTTCAACACCAGTTAAATATATCGAAATCATAACTATACCAATACAGCAAAATCACTTAATCTTGATGTATAAAATCCCTTTCTTTATTATGATTTCTTTCAATCTTTTTAACCAACTGCTTTTTTAACTGCTTCGATTACTCTATCAAGATTAAAAGGTTTTACAATAAAATCTTTAGCTCCCGCTTGAATAGACTCAATTACCATTGCCTGTTGGCCCATAGCAGAGCACATTATTACATTTGCACCTGGATCTGTTTCTTTGATTTTTTTAAGAGCTTGAATTCCATCCATCTCTGGCATTGTTATATCCATCATAACAAGATCTGGTTTTGTTTCAGCATATTTATCTACTGCAACCTTTCCATTTTCCGCCTCACCCGCGATTGTGTAACCATTCTTAGTTAACACATCCTTAATCATCATACGCATAAATGCCGCATCATCGCAAATCAATACACTCTTTGCCATATTGTTTTCTCCTATCTAACTATTTAATAATTTCTGTAACTCTAATACCGAAGCTTTCTTCTATTACTACTACTTCTCCTTTGGCAACATATTTGCCATTAACCAAAACATCTATTGGTTCACCAGCAATCTTGTCTAGCTCGATTATTGTACCTGGTGCAAATTCAAGTATTTCTTGAATAGACTTACTTGTTCTTCCTAATTCAACCGTTACTTCTAACGGAACATCCATTATAAGATTAATATTTTCTTTTTGATTTACCGCTACAAGATCAGGTGAAAATGTTTGAAATTGTGCTTGTTGTACATTAATCTCTGGTACTTGTCCATATGCCATGTTAGGATATGGCATACCTTGATTCATCATGTTCGGATTCAT
>CAZIGN010000011.1:8202-24566 GCA_964538805.1 uncultured Lachnospiraceae bacterium | reverse complement strand
GATTCATTCCCTGATTCATCATATTCTGATTCATCGAGTTTTGATCCATTGAATTCGGATTTTGATTAGATGCAGAAAAATCGTTATTCTCTTCTTTTTTCAAAGAAGCCTCATCTACATCCTTTGCTTTACTTTCTTCTTCAGATTCTTCATCTGGAGAAAACTTTTTATATAGTTTTTTAGAAAACTCTATCGGATAGAGTTGCATCATTTCACTATCTACTAAATCGCCAATAGTCATCTTGAATGCAATTCTAATAAACTTTTTATCTAAAAAGCTGGCAATGTCAGCTTCATCGATACTACTGTTTAGATCCACCAAACTTGCAACCGGTGGACTTATATCAATTTTTTCACCCAACATAGATGAAAGTGATGTCGCAGCTGAGCCCATCATCTGATTCATAGCTTCTGATATTGCACTTAATTGAAGATTTCCTAATTCTCCTTCAACATTCGAGCCATCTCCACCCATCATTAGATCTGCTATTATTTTAACATCTTTTTCCTTTAATATCAAAATGTTTCTTCCATCTAGGTTATCTTTATAAGCAATCTGTAAAAATACACAAGGTCTATCATGTGCTTGTGCTAACTCATCCCAATCAGAAACGGAAAAATGGGGTGTAGTTATATCAACTTTTTGATTTACCAATGCTGATAGCGTTGTTGCCGCAGTTCCCATACAAATATTTGAAATCTCACTTAAGGTGTCAATCTCCATAGGAGTCATTTCATTATCTTCTGAATCTGCTATTTCCTCTTCCAAGCTATTACCGCTTAACAAAGCATTTATTTCTTCTTGCGATAGCATTCCATCCACAATCTCACTCCTCCTTTACTATTGAAGTAACCCTTACTGCATAATTATCACCTGATGATCCAGGCAAGGCTGTAAACTTTTTAATATTGCCTACATATACTTCTAATTCTTCATTAATTTGTTTATTTATTTTAATAATGTCACCTTTTTGAAGGTTGACAAAATCACTAACTGAAATAGTACTGTTTCCTAGTTTAGCTTTAACAGGTATCTGTGCTTTTGAAATAAGTGTTTCAATAGCTTCCTGATATGTTTTCTCATCTTTTTCTTGCATTGTTGAAAACCAAAACTTAGTGTTCAATTTATCCATTATGTGTTCTAAACATAAATAAGGTAAACATATATTCATCAAACCTTCAACATCACCTATTTTCAGATTAATAGTTATGATCGCTATCATTTCTGTAGGAGATATCAATTGCGCGAATTGTGGATTAGTCTCTATTCTCTCTAATCTAGGATGAATTGTAATAACGTTTTGCCATGGTTCTCTCATTAAATCTACACAAACATTTATTATTCTTTCTAGAATAAGTAATTCAATTTCCGAAAAATCTCTTTTTCGTTCTATCGCCTCACCAGCTCCACCTAACAATCTGTCAATTATTGCAAATCCAAGATTGGTTGCTAATTCAACCACTATATTACCTTTTAATGGCGCAAAATTTACTATCCCTAATATAACAGGGTTTGATAATGCATTTGAAAATTCTGAATAAGCTACTGCTTCTGCATTCATAACTTCTACTTGAACATTTTTTCTTAAATATGCCGGAAGGTTTGTATACAAAAGTCTTCCATAATGTTCATATATAAACTGCAAGGTTCTCAAATGTTCTTTTGAGAACTTTGAAGGTCTGGCAAAATCATAATCTCTAACCGGAATCTCGGTGTCTTCGACATAGGTGTCAGCATCTAATTCTCCTGTGCTTAAGGCTTTTAATAAATTATCTATCTCATTTTGGGATAAGACCTCACCCACGTTTCATCACCTCCACACTTCTATTATAGTTAATTTTTTAAGAAGTTACAACACTACTAAATGAAACTTTGTATATAAATGTTGTATCATCAAATAATTCTCTTAATCTTGCCAATATTTCACTTAGCACTGCATCTTGTGAACTGTTAAATTCATCAATTGTATATTGCATGATAACTGTATTAACTTCCGATTTCATAAGTGATTCATTAGTCGAAAGCTTACTCTTATATTTTGTATAATCAGGATCTTTAGTATTTAAACTCAAAGACACATTAACAACCGCATAGTTTGATTGAGTGTTTGTACCTTTTTTTAGAGGTATTGTTAATTTCTCGCTAAAATTATATATCTCTGTTTGATTAATTGGGATGGTTCCTGTATCAATTTTTTCTTTTTCTTTTTGTATATCTATAGCAAGAGCTACTTTTGAAACCAAGTCATTAGTGCTACTCATCGCTGGCACAATTGCAAAAACAAGAATAGCAGTCAATATGACATTCGTAAATATCAACACAAATATAACAATGTTTAACATTCCTTTTTTCATTTTGTGATTTTCCTCTCCAAACAATTCTTTTTGGTTTATTCGTCATTTATAACTTCTAGTTTTTAAAAATCAAAAATATTTCTTTATTCAATATTTCTTTATTCAATATTTTTTATTCAATATCTACCTGATTATAAATCTTTATCTCAACTCTTCTATTAACACTTCTTCCTTCAGGTGTTTCATTTGAAGCTATTGGTTGGTATTCACCTCTACCTGAACATTCAATTGTTGCAGGATCTAAATTTTTATTATCAACCAAGTATTTCATCACCGAATAAGATCTTCCTTGAGATAACTCATTATTGTCATCATATTTTCCATCTGAAACCTGAGGAATACTGTCTGTATGACCAACTATTTGAATGAGATGTTCATCATATACCTTTAATATATCTCCTACTTTATCAACTATTATTAACGCGTCACTTCTTATAGTCGCTTTAGCTGGATCAAACAAAATAGCACCATTTAAAGTCAATTGAACAAATTGGGCGGTAATATCCATATCTATTTGTTCTTCTAAACCTTTTTCTTCTATCATATTTTCTATTTGTTCAGCAATTTCTTCAGATGCTTCTATCATCTCTTGTTTTAATGCTTCTTTATATTCTTCAAGACTATCTATATCTTCTAAAGACTGTCCAGATTCTATTGCTAAATTATCAAAAAAATCTCCAAGATTTGTTAATTGACTAATACCAGAAGATATTAATTTACCTTCTCCAACAGCTGTAGCGCCACCATCAAACACACTAAAAGAAGCTTGAAAAGATTCCACAACTTCCATCCACTTTTCTTCATCAACAGTTGACATTGAAAAGAGCAAAACGAAAAAGCACAACAAAAGATTCATCAAATCACTAAAAGTTGCCATCCACGGTGCTATTGGAGGTGCTCCACCTATTTCTTTTTTTCTTTTAGCTGCCATTATTCACCTCCGGCACCTGCTTCTTCTTCATTACCTTCAGACATCTTTTCTCTTTGTTTAGGTGATAAGAAAGATTTTAATTTTTCTTCTATTACTCTAGGGTTTTCTCCAGCTTGTATAGATAGCATTCCTTCTATCATAACTTCTTTAAGAGTAATCTCTATTGAGTTGTTAGCCTTTAATTTGTTTGCAACTGGTGTTGCTATCCAGTTAGCCATAAGCGAACCATATAAAGTAGTAAGCAAAGCTACTGCCATATTAGGACCAATAGTGGAAGCATCTTCAAGATTCTTTAACATGTTAACAAGTCCGATAAGCGTTCCAATCATACCCCAAGCAGGCCCCATGGCTGCCATATTATCCCAAAAACCAATAACTTTACCATGTCTAGCTTCTATACTAACTAACTCTGTTTCCATGATTGCTCTTACTAATTCAGGGTCAGTTCCATCTACAATTAACAAAACACCTTTTTTCATAAACTGATCTTCTAAGTTGTTAGCTGCTTCTTCTAGTGCCAGCAAGCCTTCTTTTCTAGCAACGTTTGACAAATCTATAATGGCTCTAATGGTTTCGGCTTCATTAGACTTTGGCGGTGTGAAAGATTGTTTTATTCCTTTAAAACTGTTTGTAAAATCACTTAGACTATATGATGTAAGTAATCCTGAAAAAGAACCACCTATCGTTATCAAAACTGATACTGGATCAACAAAGTTACCAAGTGCTGAGAAGCCTTGTTCTCCTGTTACTATTCCTAAAAATACAAATACCGCACCACCTACAATACCTATGACCGTAGCCAAATCCATATATTCTCACCTACCTAGTAATTAGTTTATTTAATTAGTGTATTCTATACTTTTAACAAATTACACTGCTTGTTATATTTTATCATAAAAAGCACTTTTTAACAAATAGATTTGTACTTTTTTCTGGTTTTTTTGATGTTTTTATTAATTTTCCATAAAACAAAGATGCGTCACATAAAGTGACGCACTCTGCATTTTTAAGAAATCAGGATTTTAAATCACGCTTTTTCTATATGTTTATTATCGTTTTAAACTTAGTAATTCTTCAATCATAGAATCGGAAGTTGTTATTATTCTAGAATTAGCCTGGAAACCTCTTTGTGTAACAATCATATCAGTGAACTCTGTAGACAAATCAACATTTGACATTTCTAAAGTACCTGTTGAAAAACTCTCGCCTAAAGCTGTTATATCATATCCTATTCCATTAAAGTCTCCTGAGTTAAGTGTTGCAGCAAATAAATTGTCGCCCATTTTTTCAAGACCTGCAGGGTTATCAAATGATGCAACTGCTATTTGTCCAATTACAACATTATCATTATTGCTATATGCTGCTACAACCTTACCATCACTTTGTATACCAACACTAACCATGTTACCTACTGCTTTACCTGCTCCTTCACCTTCAGTTGTCCCTCTTTTTGCATCTATTGTAGTATCACTACCATAAGAAGTTACATCAGTAAAATCAACGTTTATAGGACTTATAAAAGATGTTGATGATGTTCCTGTCATAGTCAACTCAAATTGTTTATCAGATGCTATATCTAAAAGTCCTGTTGTAGGATCAAATGTCAAAGTATTAGCACCTGTTCCAAGTTGCGCTGTCATTTCAGCTGGATCTAGAAGTCTGTTTCCTTGATAAACATTACCAGTTGCCGCAACTTCAAATTCACTACTACTATTTTTTGTTATTGCAACCTGTACTCCGTATTGATAACCTAAGTTGTCATATACATAAACAAGCTTTGTTATTTGACCAGACCCTTGAACAGAAAACTCTTCATCTTCCGCACTTATATTTCCTTTAAAAGTTGCTTCTGTTGTTTGTGCAGGGGCTGTTGTTGAAAATGAACCATATACATTTAGAACTCTTAATTCATCAGTTTGTAATTTATAATCTCCTGTTGTTTGATCTCTATCAGCTGCATAACCCATAACATAAGCACCCGAACCTGTAACTAGATTACCCGCTGCGTCTGTTGTAAAGTTACCTGCTTTTGTAAAATAATTAGTTCCTCCAGAATTAATTACAAAAAAACTTCCACCGTTTATTTTTATATCAAAGGCATTTCCTGTTGTTTGAGTTCCGCCTTCTGCAGTAATATTTGTTGAAATTGTAGCAAGTGCTGCACCAAGACCTATTTGTTTAGGGTTTTGTCCACCTGTGCCTGTTGCTTCATTTGGTCCTGAAGCACTTTGTGTGGTTTGATAAAACAATTCACTAAATGTTACTCTACCTGCTTTAAAACCTACTGTGTTTACGTTTGCGATGTTATTACCAATAACATCCATTTTTGTCTGGTGAACTTTAAGTCCTGAAACACCAGCATATAATGATCTCATCATAATTACGACCTCCTGTAATACCGTTTTGTCTTATCTGTCATTCAAAGACTATAGCTTCCTATTAGGTCCAGCTATACTATCACGGCTCCATCAATATTTGTGAATACTCTTTCGTCTGTATTTTTTGAATCCATAGCAGTTATTACCGTATTATTTTTAACATTTACTATAAATGCTAAATCATCCAAAAGCATTAACGATTCGTTAATTCCTTTTTCTTGTGCCAACTTCGTTCCTTCTTGTAATCTATCGATTTGTTCATTAGTTAAATCAATATTTCTTTCTGATAATCTGATTGATGCATGTTTTGAAAATTTAACCCTTTCATTGTTTTCAATTCTAAAATTTTGTTTGTCTTTTAGTATGCTCTCAAAAGAATTTTCAGAAACAACTTTTTTTGTTTGCTCTTTAGTATTGTTTAAGTACTGATTTCTAATTTGTTCAATAGAAGTAAAACCATTTAAGTTTTGTATACTCATAAATTCACCTCGTTAACAAATAATTATTCTTTTTCATCTTTTCCTAATACGGATTCTAAATATTTTTCATCAATTACAGTATCTAAATCTTCTATTGCATACAAGTTACCATTTATTGATAATTTAGTTTTTCCCGCTACCACTTGAGCATATTCTACATATCCTGCTACTGTTGTTGTATTAGGGCTTCCTTCAGATTTTCCTACTTCCATTATTACGTTCTTTCCTACAAGTGTAAAGCCTTGAGAATTTGTAATTGCATTAGTAACATTTTGCATCTCTTCAAGTGATGAAAACTGTGCTAATTGACCAATAAACTCAGTATCCGTTGATGGTTTAAGAGGATCTTGGTATTGCATTTGCGTTACTAATAAAGTTAAAAACGCATCTTTTCCTAGTTTGTCAGTTCCAAGTGTGCTTTCTTTTTGTTTTGTACTAGTATAATCCGATACCACTTGTCCGTTTACTACTGGTGCTGAAACATTTGCCATTTTTAGTCCTTCCTTTCTATGCACTATAATTTACTGTGCTGCCTTGTATTTTCATTATCTTTTCTTGCACTTCTTGCGAAAATGAAGTTCCATTTATTTCATCTAATTCTTCAATTGTAAATTTGTGTTTTCTTTTTGATTGGTTATAACCTTCATCTTCTTTTTGATCGTTAAAGTTTTGTTCAAATTCATGACTTGCTATTGTAACTTCTATAGCTTCCACTTTAACGCCTTGCGCTTCTAGCGTCTCTTTTAGAACATTGATTTGTGATTCTAGTGCACCTTTAACCATCTCATTTTGAGTTACTATTAATGCAGTTACAACTCCATTATTCTCAGAAACTTTAAGATTGATTTTGCCTAGATTCTCAGGGTTTAATTGAAGCTCCATACTTGTAACTTCTTGCCTAAAATCAACCTTTATTTGATCTAATACCTGTTTTGTTATATACTCTGTAGTTTTAGAATCAAGTTTTACATTCAAATTATCTTTAAGCTTGTTTAATATGTTTTCTGAAAATGTTCCAAATGAATTATTGTTTGCTTGACTATTATTTGAGTTTGTTTCTTCATTCGTTTCATCTGATGTTGAGTTTACCGCTTTAAAATCATTGATTTCTGTTTCACTTTGCTCTTCTGTTTTAACTTGTTTTGAATCTAAATTTTCTTTAGAAACATCATTCTTGTCAACATAAACTCTTTGATCTGATTTTGATGTGTTTTCATTTTGGATAACATCTTCAAACTCAGCTTCCACTTTAACATCCTCTAGAGCATTTGAAACTTCTTTGGTATCAGGATTTTCGTTTAATTTAGCTAATAAATCTTTGTTTGCTTCTACAAAACTTAATACATCTTCTTTTGAAAATCCAGTATCCTGACCTAGTTTTTCTGTCAAAACCTTAACTTGGTTTAATATGTTTGTTAACAAGTTTGAAAACTGTGGATCCATTAGCAACATTATAGTATCGCTAGTTTTTTCAATTTTTGACATCAATTCCATAATTCCTGATTTTTCAATCAAATCTTCATCAGACATAGAATATTCTTTGATTAAAGCATCTAATTCTTCTTTTGTAATATTTAAATTTTCACAAATAACATCTTTAACCTGAGACAAGTAATTATTTACTGTAATTGCTACTTGTACTAGTTCTTCTTGTGTTTTTTCTTTCGAATCTTTTAGAAGTTTATCTACTTTATTGTTGAAATTCGAAAGTTCATTTTTCATTATCTTTTGAGAATCTTCATATTTTTTTTCAACACTTACATTCTCAACTTTGCTTTCATTTACTTTAAAGGAATTACTTTCTAAAGCTTTTTTAAAGTTGTCTGAGTTTTCTTTGATTGATCTTGCACTAGAACTTGGTTTGTTAGACAAAAATTCATCAATTTTAACCATGCTAGCCTTTGTCATTTTTCCACCTCCTTAATATAATATTTTTCGTAGATAAGATGAATTGTTTTAAACAATAATCTTTGTCTATTATAAAAAAATGTGTGCACAAAGCGCGATTTGCTTTATACACATATTTTATCGGCATATATTAATAATACTTAACCTTTTTATTATAAATAATAATAATTTTCTTTTTTTCTATGGCGATAGCAAAACTGTCACTTTCGCAGCATAAACAGGATCAACATCACTAAGTGCATCTAAAATTGCTGCTCTTGGTTCAGCATCCATAGACTGTAAAATTGCAACTACTGAATCTAAGTTACCTGTCATTTCATATAATGTTGCAGCAGCTTTTTTAGGCGTCATATTTGTGTACGCATTCGCTAATTCTTTATACTGTTCATCAAACAAATATTGTTCTATTACTTGTTTATATAACTTTTCCGCCGCTTCTGGACTTATGCTTTCGTAGTACTTTTTATACTCTTCATAATCAAGCGCATCTTCTCCAAAAACAACTTCATTATAAAACTCTTCTCTAATTTTCAAGTAGTTATCTTGCTCTGTTTCAAATGTTTTCAGTCTTATAATTTCAGATTCTAGATCAGCTATCTTATCTTTCTGGCTTGCAATTGTATCTAAATTTGTTTTTTGAACTGATTCTAATTCTCTAATATAAGCAATAGCTTCAGCTAAACTTTTATAGTTATATTGTTCTAATTCTTCTTTTTGTGTTGTGTTTGGAAGAATTTCTTTTATGATTGGCACATCTTTAAATATTGGTTTCAAAACAGTGCCTGCAAAGCCTCCAACATCTAATTTTATAAGAAGGGCAAAAACTCCAAGCCAAATAACAATAAATATAAATGTAATTAAAACAGTGGAACCTTTTGCTTTTCCGTCTATTTCATTGCCATTTTCATCTAGGTTTATAATATTTTTGTCTTTTTTAGCCATCTGTTTTTACTCCTCTTTTTTATTGAATTGAAAGCTTATCACTTCATCTATTTCTTTTTTTTCTTGCGCAGAAACTTCATCTAAAAACTTTTCAAATGCTTTTTCTCTAAGTTTTTCTTGTGTTTTTCTTTCAACCATTAAATCGTTAAGCTTCTTTCTTGCTAATTCAACTTCTCTTTCGCATCTTTTTATAACAACATTTTGTTCATATATTTGTTCTTTTTTTAATTCGATTGAGTTTGTTAATCTTATCAACTCCGGTATAATAAGCCTTTTTGAATTCATCTCTTTAATATCTTCTTCATATCTATGCATATCATCATAAAGTGATTTTAACTTCATTTTTTCACTTGATAATTGGCCTAGCGTTTGTGAAAAAGCTATTTTTGCTTGTGTTTCAAGTTCTTTTTTTATATTTAGTATGTTTTGCATTTTATATACAAATTTAGCCATTTCACCACCGTTTAAGATCTTTTTTGACGTTCTTTTTTACTCTGTTTCAGGAAATATATTCCTTAGTAATTCGATTTCATCCTCAAATTCAAATTTTTCTTCAGTGTATTGTCTTAAAAATTCATTCACTTTATCTATCTTTGATATAGCATAATCAATATTTTTATTAGAACCTTGCTTATATGCTCCGATATTTATAAGGTCTTCTGCATCTGTATAGGTAGCTAATACATTTTTTAATTTTCCGGCCATTTGTTTGTGTTCTTTTGTGGCAACTTCCGACATAACACGCGATATACTTTGCAATACATCAATTGCTGGATAATGATTCTTATGTGCAAGTTTTCTTGACAACATAACATGACCATCTAAAATACTTCTTGCAGTATCCGTTATTGGTTCGTTAAAATCATCACCATCTACTAATACTGTATAAAGTCCTGTTATTGAACCTTTTGAAGAATTACCTGCTCTTTCTAATAGTTTTGGCATCTCACTGTATACACTTGGTGGATAACCTCTAGTAACTGGAGGTTCTCCCGATGCTAATCCTATCTCTCTTTGAGCCATCGAAAATCTTGTTAAAGAATCCATCATAAGTAAAACGTCTTTTCCTTGATCTCTGAAATATTCTGCTATGGCAGTTGCAGTTTTTGCTGCCTTATTCCTAATTAGAGCAGGTTTGTCAGAGGTTGCAACTATAACAACACTCCTTTTCATTCCTTCTTCTCCTAAATCTCTTTCAATAAACTCTCTTACTTCTCTACCACGTTCTCCAATAAGAGCTATTATATTAATGTCTGCGTTTGTATTTCTTGCAAACATTCCAAGAAGTGTACTTTTTCCTACACCACTTCCTGCGAAAATTCCAATTCTTTGCCCTTTTCCTACTGTTATAAGTCCGTCAACCGCTTTAACACCCAAAGGTAAAACATCTTTTATCATGCTTCTTTCTAAAGGTTCAGGTGGTGGAGATTCCACAGAATAATAAGCTTTTGCAAGTATTTCATCTTTATTTAAAGGCTTTCCAAGTCCATCTAATACTTTCCCTAATATATCATCGCTTACTGCCACTTTTAGTTGATCACCAGTGTTTTCAACAGCACTACCTGGTCCGATTCCACTTATATCATCAAAAGGCATCAATAATATTCTATTGTCTTTAAAACCTACAACCTCTGCCATAACTGCTTGTTTTGTATCATCTTTATAAATTATCTTGCATAAGTCTCCCATTTTTGAATCAGGGCCAATCGATTCTATCGTAAGACCAACTATTTTTGATACTTTCCCAAGTTTTTTTGCATATGATTTATCAATTAAGTTTAAATATTTATCAACATTTATAACTGTCATCTTTCACACCCTATCCTAAGACATTCCAACAGAAAGAATTTTTATATCTTCGATTAATTTTTCTAGTTGTATATCTAAACTACAATCAAATATCCCTTGTTCAGTTTCTATAATACAATCATTTTTTTTCATTAGCGAATCTTCTATTATCTCAATGTGTAATTCTTTACTAGTAGAACCTATTATTTTCTGTTTGTTATCTTTCAAATAAGGATAATCATCTTTTGAAACTCTTATCATTATATCTTTTGATATCTCGTTTTTAGACATTACGTTATTTACAAGAAATAATATTATCTCTTTTTTATCTTTTGCTAACACATTTGTTATTTTTGAAAATACTTCTAATAAGGTTTCAACCAAAATAGGTTCTATTTCTTCACTTTTCTTAGCAAATTCAAACTCTAACTCTTTTTCTTTTTCCGCTAATTTTTTTATCAAAGAATCATATTCATTCTTAGCTTTAATCTTTCCTTCTTCATAACCTTCATGAACAGCGTTTTCATATGCTATTTTAGCATTGTTTTGTGCTTCGATTTTAGCACTTTCAATAATGTTTTCATATTCTTCGTTAGCTAATTCAATTATCTTATCCGCCTCAAGCTTTGCTTGTGCTTTGGATTCTAAGATATCTTCTTCATTCATATGAACAACATTACTTCTTTCTTCATCAAGGATTTCATCTTGATCATCTAAAAGGATTTCAACCTCTGTGGCATCAATGCCTTCGACAAAACCCGTTGGTCGAGAGTTCTTTTTTTTCTTGCTATCAAATTTGGCATTTTCAATTTCAGTTCTTATTTTTAATATCTTGTTATGTATTTCTTCGTTCGAATCTATTATTCTTTTTTCTTCGTTTTTTTCTTTTATAAAATTCGATTTATATAAATTAGACAACTATCTCGTCACCTCCGCCACGAGCTATGATTATCTCGCCAGAATCCTCTAACTTACGTATGATATTAACGATTTTTTGTTGTGCCTCTTCAACATCTTTCATTCTAACTGGTCCCATATATTCCATATCTTCTTTAATCATAGTAGCAAGACGTTTAGATAGATTGTTAAATATAACATTTTGAACTTCTTCATTAGAACCCTTAAGTGCAGTTCCAAGATCTGTATTATCAACTTCTCTAAGAACTCTTTGAATTGTCTTATCATCAAGTGCAAGAATATCTTCAAATACAAACATTTTTCTTCTGATTTCATCAGCAAGTTCTGGTTCTTCAATTTCAAGATTTTCCATAATATGTTTTTCTGTACCACGGTCAACTGTATTCAAAATCTCAACAATTGCATCTACACCACCAACAATGGTGTAATCTTGATTGACAAGAGATGAAAGTTTTCTCTCAAGTACTTTTTCCACTTCTTTTATAACATCCGGTGAAGTTCTATCCATTTGAGCTATACGCTTTGCAACATCTGCCTGCTTATCTAGAGGCAATGCTGAAACTACCTGTGCAGCTTGATGAGATGGCAGATATGATAAAATAAGTGCAATCGTTTGTGGATGCTCATCTTGTATAAAGTTAAGAAGCTGTGATGGATCCGTTTTTCTAATAAATTCAAAAGGTCTAACTTGTAAAGAAGCTGTAAGTCTTCCAATTACATCTTGCGCCCTTTCAAGTCCTAGAGCTTTTTCTAAGAGCTCTTTTGCATAACCTATACCGCCTTCTGCTATGTACTGTTGTGCAAGACAGACTTGATAAAACTCACTCATAACATCTTCTTTTGCTTGTGGTGATACACTTCTAGTGTTTGCAATTTCAAGTGTCAATTGTTCTATTTCATCTTCTTTTAAATGTTTAAATATTTTAGAAGATCTTTCAGGCCCTAGTGCTATAAGTAAAATTGCCGATTTTGTTATACCTGAAATCTCTGGTATTGCTGATTGTTGATTCTTTCCTAATGCCATAACTACCTCCTAGTCCCAATCATCATTCAACCAATTACGAAGAAGTAATGCGACCGCTTCTGGGTTTTCATCTACAAACTTTTCAATAGCTTTTCTTATCTCTGATTTTTCATTTAAATCAATATCTTCAACCGATTGCGATTCTTTAGTAGAAGACAATAATTCTTCAACAGAAAGTTCTGGTTCTAGTTCAGTAACTTCTACAGGTTTTAGACTCTTCCATACAACAAATGCTAGCATTAACAAAATAAGCCCTGCTACTATTAGTTGTAAATAATCAGTTATACTTGTTTCTTCAACAGAAGTTGCTTCAAACATTGGCACCTGGTATGCAGAAATAATAATGTTTTCAGCTGGAAATCCTGTTGCTTTTGATACTATTTCAGTTAGGTTTTCTGGAACTTCTATTTCTGTACTATCTGAGTTTTGAATTTTAAATTCATCCCAGGTTAAATCATCAAGCTCTCCTGCTTCTCTTAATGTGTCTTCATTGTAAACCACATACTTATTCACTGTTATTGCAACTGAAGATGCAGTTTTATCTAATTTACCAAAAGTACCTTCTGTATGAGTTATTGTAGAACTTACCGCATAATCATAATCTCTGATACTTATAGTACTTGTACTTCCATCACTATCTGTTATGTAGTAAGATGTATCATCATCATTTGAATCTGTTCCCGGAACTCCTCCAGAACCATTCACAGATTCTTGATCTTCTTCATAACTAGATTGAAGAATCTTTCCATTAGGATTACTATACTCAGTATTAACTGTGTCCACTTTATCAAAATCTATATCTAATGAAGGTGCTACTGTTATAGATGTATATAACATGGTTGTTGATAGTAGCTTAACTACATTGTTTATTGCTTCATTTGCGTAAGCTTCTCTTATCATTGTCTGAGCTGTTGCGCTTGTAGACTCTGCTGTTTCTAAAGCATTTCCAGAAAAAACAACTTTTGAATCGGTAATAATTGTAATCGAGTTAGTTGTTTTATTTCCAACTGCAGTCTTTATATATTGAGCTAATGCTAAAGGAGCATCATCTGGCATTGTTCCGCTTAATTGTAAGAAAACTGCAACCGTTGTTTCTTCATCTTTGTTAATAATACTCAAAGAATTAGTAGGAAGTGTAAATGTTACTGAAGCATTTTTTATGTAATCAAATGATTCAAGCGTAATCTCCATCTTATCTTCTAAATACTTTTGATATAATTTTTCTTTGTCTGCATTAGTCGAGCTAAATCCTCCACTAAGTGCATCATCAATTGAATATCCAGAAGCAGTAACTCCTTCTTGAGCTATTAAATATGTTGCATTTACTAGAGATTCTTCAGGAACAAATATTCTAAGTCCATTATTTTCTGCATAACTAGTTATTCCGTTAGTTACTAGTATTTCATTTACCGCTGCTGCCTGTTCTGTATTTTCTGCATTAACTAATTCAACATAATTTGTTTTCGTTAAAACCATTGCAAGAATAACCAAAGTAACTAGCACCACCGAAGTGATGCTAATTATTAAGGTTTTTTGCATTTTATTGAACTTATTCCATGTTGTTTTTATTCTTTCTAATACGGCTTTTAACCTGTCATTCATGTTAACCTCTATACTACGATTTGTTATAATTATTATTCTTACATATTAGACGTAGCTCTAAAATGTTTCAAAAATTAAATCTGCATGTTCATTAATTCTTTATAAGCCTCAAGAATTTTATTTTTAACAGCTACAGTATATTGTAACGACACACTTGCTTTTTGCTGAGCTATAGTTAAATCATGAGTATTTTCACTTTCTCCCATAGCAAACTTTATTTTTTCACTTTCTGCTGCATTAGACAATGAATTAGTCTCATTAACCATACCCATTGCCGAATTTAACAATGACGAAAATGCATCTTCATTAGTTTTATTATTAATACCTGATTTTTCTAATGAATTATTCAGAAAATCTAACGAAACTTTATTAAGACTTGTTAAGTCAACCATTCTTTAACTCCTTTAGTAATTATTTTCCTGCTTCTAAACCTTTTAGAGCCATTGCCTTACTTGCACTAAACGCAGTAACATTAGCTTCATAAGCCCTTGTCGCATCTATTAAATTTGTCATCTCTGTTACAGTGTTTACATTAGGATAATGCACATAACCATTCTCATCTGAGTCTGGATGTGCAGGATCATATACTTTATTCATCGGTGTTTTTGTATCTTCTACAATCTTTGTAACTTTTACACCTTTTCCTAAGTTAGCATTTCCTCTACTACTTCTTGATAGTAAACTGCTAAAATTAGAACTATTTTTTTCTGAAAACTGTACTGTTTTTCTAACATATGGAGTACCATCACCTGTGTTGGTTGTATTAACATTTGCAAGGTTTTGTGAAATTGTATCTTGTCTTAATCTTTGAGCTGTCATTCCCGAAGCACTTATGTTAAATGATGTAAATAATCCCATATCCAATCACCGCCTTTTTAAAAACTAGTTGTTGTTCATAGCCATCTTAAGCATACTAAATTCATGTGTAATACTATCTATAAGAGCATTATATTTAATCTGCGTCGATGCCAGTTCAACATTTTCAACATCCACATCTACATTGTTGCCATCAAGTCTATATGATAATTGTGCCATATCAGTATAGACTCTTGAACCTACTTTATTAAGATCAACATTAGATACTGCATCTCTTAAATTAGTAGTTTTACTTTTATTAAGTTGTGCTGATAAAAGATTCTCAAAATTAACATCTTGTCTCTTAAAGCCTGGTGTACTAACATTAGCTATATTGTTAGTTAATACTTCTTCTCTTTTCCAAGCAGCATCAGCTGAAGCTTCTAGAACATTAATGTAATTGAAAGCATTAGAACTTATCATATTTTCCTCCATTTCAAAAGGCAATAAACTTTTTTCTCTATTTAGTATTATAAAGACTTAAAACTAAAATAGCAAGCATATTTTGTGGTTTTAATGTTTATTGTTACCTTATCTTGTGTTTTTTATTTTTCTTTGTTTTGATTTATTTTATCTAACTTTATCTATTTATATATCGGTATGTTTTCTATATCTTTTAATCATATTTTTCAATATTTATTTATCATGTATATTGATTTGTCTTATTTGTAAATTATAACAAAATAGACTCATCCTTTAAGCGCCTCCATGTCGCTCATAGGATAAGTCTATAAATCCATTTATAATCCTTTTGTGTGTTTGTTATTATAATGTAACAATTCATTCTGATGTAATTATTGTTTATTAAGATTACTAACCATTTACTACTTTAACGCATTCTTTAATTCTGCAAATATAAAATCATTTACCACTTTGATATACGTACCTTTCATGCCAGATGATCTTGATTCTATAACACCTGCACTTTCAAACTTTCTTAATGCATTTACAATTACTGATCTTGTAATTCCTGCTTTATCAGCAATTTTACTAGCTACAAGTATTCCTTCGTTTCCGTCAAGTGCGTCGAAAACATATCCTATAGCCTCTAATTCAGAATAAGATAAAGTGTTAATTGCAGATTTTACAATTTGCATCTTTCTTTCTTCTTCTGCATTTTCTTCAGTAACAGATCTCATCATCTCAAGTCCTACAACTGTTGCACCATATTCACTCAATATAAT
>CAZIGN010000011.1:0-8102 GCA_964538805.1 uncultured Lachnospiraceae bacterium | reverse complement strand
CAGATCTCATCATCTCAAGTCCTACAACTGTTGCACCATATTCACTCAATATAATATCATCAATTTCATATGTAGAATCTTCTTTGTAGATAAACAAACTACCTAGTCTTACTCCAGCAATATCAACTGGTGTAATTATTGCAGAATACTTACTTACATAATTCTGACTAAATCCCAATGTAGAAAGATTAACGTTTTCTTTAGTAGAAAGAACGCTTAAAAGTCTTTCATTAAAAACCTCATCAATAAATTGACCTCTTTTGTTTTTTAGTAATTCTTCAATTGCTCCAACCCCATTTGCTTTTCCCACTCCGAGTACCTTACCTTTTTTACTTATGACAAGAATATTCGACTCAAGTATTTCACTAAGGATTTTACAAATATCATTAAACACAACTTTTTCATTGTTCCCACTGTGTAATAGTTTGTTGATTTTTCTTGTCTTATCTAGTAATTGTACGCTCATCTCTTCTCCAAACCTTTCTAAAAACTTATTTAAAAATAACCTTCCACTATGCTATCCCGCTTAAACACCCATTTTCAGACTATGCACATAATATATCATATATTAATACACAGAACAAGTCTTATTTTAATTAATCGTTGTCACTTCTTGAATTGTTTGACTATTTGTCCTTTTTTTTCACAAAACCACACTTTTCATCCATGCACGATAAATTGTTTCCTTTTTCTAAAAGGATAGTATTACACTCTGGACACAACTCATTTGTAGGTTTTTGCCAACTCATAAAGTCACATTCTGGATTATCTTCACATCCATAATACTTTCTGCCCTTTTTTGTCTTTCTGACAACTACATCCTTTTTGCACTTTGGACATTCAACTCCAATTTTTTCATAATATGGCTTAGTGTTTCTACACTCGGGAAAACCAGGGCACGCTAAGAATTTACCGTGTGGTCCGTATTTAATAACCATGTTTTTTCCACATTCTTCACATATAACTTCTGTTTTTTCATCTTCGATATTAATCTTTTCTAATTCTTTTTCAGCATTCTTAACTGCTGCATCTAAGTCTGGATAAAAGTTCTTGATAACATTCTTCCAAGCAACATTACCTTCTTCAACCATATCAAGTAAGGATTCTAAGTTCGCCGTAAATTCTGTGTCAACTATAACCGAAAAAGCTGTGTTCATTATCTTGTTTACAATCTCACCAAGTTCTGTGACATAAAGATTCTTATTCTCTTTTGTGATATATCTTCTTGCTAATATAGTAGTAATAGTTGGCGCAAATGTACTAGGTCTTCCTATCCCTAATTCTTCAAGTGCTTTTACTAAAGCAGCTTCATTATAATGTGCTGGTGGCTGAGTAAAATGCTGTTTTGGTAAAAACTCTAAAGGTTTAATAACTGAATCTTTTGTTAGCTTATTTAACAACTGATTGTTTGTTTCTTTTTCGTCTGTATCATCATTATAAACACTTAAAAAACCATCAAAGACAAGCTTAGACGTTGCAACTGAAAAAAAGTATTCTCCTGTTGAAATCTTTATAGAAGTAGTATCATATTTTGCTGCTTCCATTCTACTTGCAACAAATCTTTTCCATATTAATTGGTATAATCTATATTGATCTCTAGAAAGATTGTCTTTAATTATTGTTGGACTTAATTCTATATAAGTCGGTCTGATTGCCTCATGGGCATCTTGAATCTTTGTTTCCTTTTTCTTTTTACCTTCATCTTTCAAATTATAGTTTTCACCATAATTATCTTTTATATACTCTCTAGCTAGATTCTCAGCTTCTTCTGAAACTCTTGTAGAGTCAGTACGTAAATATGTAATAATACCTACTGTACCTGTCCCTTTAATATCAACGCCTTCATACAATTGTTGTGCTATTCTCATAGTCTTTTGTGTTGAAAAGCCAAGTTGCTTTGAGGCTTCTTGTTGCATTGTACTAGTTATAAAAGGAAGAGGAGATTTTTTAGTTCTTTCTCCATATTTAATATCAGATATACTAAATGAAGCTTTTTTAAGCTTTTTCATAATCTCATTCAATTGTGTTTCATTTTTTATCTCTAATTTACCACTTTTGTCTCCATGAAACTTAGCAAGAAGACTCTTTTTTTCACCTTTAACATCAAACATTGCCTCTAAAGACCAATATTCTTCAGGTAAAAATGCATTAATTTCGTCTTCTCTATCACAGATAAGCTTAAGTGCTACTGATTGTACTCTTCCTGCACTTAAACCTCTTTTTACTTTTGCCCACAGCAGTGGACTGATTGAATAGCCCACCATTCTGTCTAACACTCTTCTTGCTTGCTGAGCATCTACTAAATTCATGTCTATTGTTCTAGCTTGCTTTAGTGAGTCTTTAACTGCATTTTTAGTTATCTCATTAAAAGTTATTCTTAAAATCTTACTATCATCTAACTTTAAAGCTTTAGCTAAATGCCAAGATATAGCTTCTCCTTCGCGGTCAGGGTCAGTTGCAAGAAAAACTTTTTCAGCTTTTTTAACTTGCTTTCTAAGTTCTGCTAATTTGTCCCCTTTACCTCTTATTGTTATATACTTTGGTTCATAATCATTCTCAATATCGATTCCCATCTGACTTTTTGGCAAATCACGTATATGACCATTAGAAGCTGCTACTTCATAATTCGATCCTAGAAACTTCTTTATTGTTTTAATCTTAGAAGGTGATTCCACGATTACTAAATACTTAGACATTATTAGCCTCCACTTTTTTATTGATTTTTTATCTTGATATAATAGTTTTTAGTTGGTTCATAAACCAAACCTATTAGTTGTAATTTCAGTATGTTAACTAGTGTTTTATCGATTTTACAGCCTATCTCTTCTGATAGTTGTTGAAGATTTTTAGGTGTGAAATCTAACCTACTATACAACACTTCTAAATCTTTTTCAAGTGTAAGCTTTTTATTATTAATTTTATTATTATTAGATTCATCAATTTTATAAATCATATCTTCTATCACATCACTTGCTTTTAATGCTATTCCTGCCCCAGATTTTATTAACTGATTACAACCTAAACTAAGAGTATCACCCACTCTTCCAGGAACTGCATATATATCTTTGCCTTGTTCTAGAGCATGTTCTACAGTTATTAAAGTACCACTTTTTTCTCTTGCTTCTATTACTAATAGTTTTTCTGATAAAGCACTAATTATTCTATTTCTTTCTGGGAATAAATACGGAAGCGGTTTTGTCATTAAAGGATATTCTGAAATAATAGCACCATTTTTAGGGATCTCTTGAAACAGATCAATGTTTTCTTGAGGGTAGCAAATGTCTAAGCCATTTGCTAAAATTGCATAAGTTTTTCCTCCAAAATCAAGTGCTGTTTGATGCGCTATAGTATCTATTCCTCTTGCCATTCCACTCACAACACTTATATTATATCTTGCAAAATCTTTTGTAAAATCTTTTGTAATTGTTTTGCCATATTCACTACATTCCCTCGCCCCTACAATTGATACACAGACTTCTTTTTCTTTCATTAGTTTTCCTTTGTAGTATAAAACAAAAGGCATATCTTCTATATTAAATAAACTTTCCGGAAAATCATCCTCTTTATAATATGTAAAATTAATATTATTCTTTTCTAACATTGAAAATCCTTCATATATTATTTTTTCTTTGTTATTAATTGCTTTTACTAAATTATATGAATCTTTTTTAGTTATTATTTCATCACTTATCTGACTAAAATCTAAGTCAAGTAGCGAACTTGTATCTTTAGCTAATCCAATTAACCTATTAATCTTTTTCCTTGAAAAATCCTTCAAGCTAGATAACAAAAACCAAACTTCTTTTTCATTCATTAAATATTCTCCCCTGTCTTATACAACTCAATATGTTAGTCTATATCCAATTGCTTCGCTGATATGAACCTCCTTAATGTCTTGTGATTCATCCAAATCAGCTATAGTTCTAGCTACTTTTATTATTTTATAGTAACCTCTTGCACTTATATTAAAGATTCTAAATGCTTTGTTTAGTATTTCTTGTTCATTCTTTCCTAATTTGCAATACTTTTTTATTTCTTTTGAAGACAACGAAGCATTAAATAGTACATCATCATTATACCTTTTATGTTGTATTTCATGAGCCTTTTCAACTCTTTTTCTAATAATACATGATTTCTCTGCTTCTGTCTTATTTTGTAGCTCTTCTAACTTTATTGGGTTGGCGTTAATTGAGATATCAATTCTATCTAATAGGGGTCCGCTTATTTTTTTTTGATATCTCTTTACATCGATTTCTTTACAGCTACACAAGTTGCGGTCTGGATAATAGCCACATTTACAAGGGTTCGTTGCTGCTATTAGCATGAAATCACAAGGAAACATAAAGTTGCCTGCTGATCTTGATATTATTAGTTTTTTATCTTCTAATGGAATTCTTAACAAATCTATCAAATCACCTTTAAACTCAGCAAGTTCATCTAAAAATAGCACACCTTTATGAGCAAGCGTTACTTCTCCTGGCTTTGGAATACTACCACCACCTATAAGAGCACTACTAGTTATTGTGTGATGTGGCATTCTAAAAGGCCTTTTTCTTATGATATCATTATCTCCTAGGATACCTGCTATACTATGAATTCTTGTAATCTGTATACTTTCTTCTTTGCTCATATGTGGGATTATAGTTGGTATCCTCTTTGCAATCATAGTTTTTCCTGTTCCTGGTGGCCCACATATTAACATATTATGCATTCCGGCTACTGCAATCTCTGCTGCTCTTTTCAAGCCTTCTTGACCGTAGATATCAGAAAAATCTATCTCATACTCTTCATGGCAAGAACAACTATCTTGACCTACATAATCTTTATTACAAGCTAATTCTTTTTTAATTGTCGTGGTTATATTCCCTTTTGGGACTGTATTAGTCTCTTTATTCGAACTTATTATTTCAATATGTATTTTTTCATTATGATCTTTTTCATTATGATTTATTTCATTATGATCTTTTTCATTATGGTTTGTTTCATTATAGTTTATTTTATTATGGTCTTTTTCATTATGTTTTTTATGGTTTTCACATATAGGATTATTGTTTTTATGATTAATAATTGATTCAATATTGTTTTCTTTATTAATAATTTCTAAGATATCACTTTCATTTTCTATCAAAGCTTTATCTTGAAGATACTCAATTAGTTCTTTTAATTCATCTAAAGGTACAACTTCTATTCCTTCTATTATCTTTGCTTCATTATAATTAGAAATAGGAACAAATACTTTTTTAACACCCTTTTTTTTAAATTCATCAACAATAGGCATAACACCTCGAACAGACTTTATCTTTCCATCTAGGCTTAGTTCTCCAATAAATGCTTTATTATCTAGTTCTTTTGTCTCTATAACTCCTAATGAAGACAAAATACCTACAGCTATAGGCAAATCAAAATGAGAACTTTCCTTTCTAATATTAGCCGGAGATAAGTTAATTGTTATTCTTTTTGCAGGAATATAAACGTCTGAATTCTTAATCGCTGCACGTACCCTTTCTTTTGCTTCTCTTACTTCAGAACTAAGCAAACCCACCATATCAAACATAGGTAAACCATCACTTATATCTACTTCCACATCCACCATGATAACATCTACAGCAACAATAGAAGCACTCATTACTTTGCTAAACATAATACAACCCCTTTATTTTTTAATATATAAAGATTGTATCACACAAAATAATAGAGTGCAACATATTGTTTTTAGTTTATTGAGTTTGTTTATTTCTTTATGTCTTTCTTTATATCTTTTTTTTCAATTCTTTAATGATTTCTTATTGCATCTATTGGTTTTTTCCTTGATATCCTAATAACCGGAAGAAAACTTGATAAAAATGCAACAAACAAGCTTATAAGCATTATCGTAACTACTTGTATGATTCCAAAGTTCAATACAGTTATTAATAATTGAAATTCTTTTTCAAATATATTGTTCAATAAAAATACTAAAAACGCAGTAAACCCAACTGCTATCAACCAATTTATAATAGCAATTATTATACTCTCTTTAAAGAAAATTCCAAAAACATCTCTTCCCCTTGCTCCTACCGCTCTTAGAATTCCGATTTCTCTTTTCTTTCTTGATATACTTGTAGCTATAAAATTCATCAGTAATAATGATGCGAAAATAGCAAAGAATATCCCAGCTCCGATAAATATCTTCGAAAAAACACTTATAATCTCATGGATATTATTGACAGTAAATATAACTTCATTTTGAATATCATAATTTATATCATTATCATCATCCTTATAAAATTCTTCAACAACTTTTCGTATATCGCCTTTGTCAGTAGGCATTTTGGCTACAAATGCTCTGATAGTTCCTTTTCCATTAATGTTGTTTTTTTCTATAAAATCCGAAGTCGCAATAATGGTTTGCTCTTGTGAAGTATAACTAAGCTCTTCGTAAGAATAACCATCTTCAGTTTTTTCTTTTTCAACATCCTCTATATATGTATTATCTTGGAGAATATTTATCTTTGAATCCCAATAATAATAAGATAAGCCTTCACTAATATAGTACCCTGCGAATTCAACCTCCTTATAGTTCATATTCGGATCAAAAATACTATTTGTATATCCTGGTTTACTATAATGACTTTTTAGATTTATATCTTTTGCAATAAATAATATTATTTCCTTCAGAGATTCATTTAATATATCTTTTGCATCTTTTCCATACTTGTTTTCTTTGTCTAAATTATTTAAAAGATATTCAAAATACTCATTTTCATCATTACTAGGACTAAATTCACTTATTCTGTCTTTAGAATATTTTTTTAGAATTTCAAGTGCTTTATTTGAAAAAGAATCCTTTGCTTTTTCCAAACCATCATATTGATTAAATAAATCCACAAAATCTAATTCAGAGAATAATACCTCATTATTATTTAAGCTTTCCTTATTCTCTTGAATAAAAAACATGTTAGCTTCTATAGCTTTTTCACTACTTAATAAGTACTTTCCATAACTAGACTTAAAAGAAAAAGTAAATTCATCTCCTTCTTTATCTATTAAAAATGTCTGATTTTCACCCATATCACCAAGTCTGATTACGTCCTCCTTAAAATAGGTCTCATTGATTAATTTCTCAGAAACAAAGGCTACACTGTGATAAGAGTTTTCTAAAACCATATAGAATTCACTTTCTCTTAAGTATTGTGAAATATCTGAATCATAAAAATTCATTGGTTCTTTTAATAGATCGTATCTTGTTGTATCAAACTTAGTATCAACAATAGCAGTTATTACAAACTCCTTTACAGTCCCTTCTACATCCAATTTAATATATTTGCCAATTAAATCTTCTTTTTTTGATACGGTTTCGATTTTTATATCCCTTTTTGTATCTACATAACCACATTTTTCAAAGTGCAAATATGCATATTCTGTTAATGCAATTTCGTTTAGTTCTTTTGGTAATTTCCCAACTATTTCAAATCCAAAACTTTTCAGGTCTTCTTCATTGATATTCATATAACCATACACTGTATTAGTATAAAAAACATTAGTACCAAACTCTTCATCAGAAATTGCTTGCGTATCATTTAAATATTCATAATAAGAATTACTTGTTGAGTTATAAACACTAATATCAGAAGCAAATAAAGGTTTAAAATTGATATCTCTATACTCTTTCTCTAAAAACTTTATATCTTCTTTAGTTGAATTAATGCTTTCATAATAATCATAACCATATTCATCTGTAATCTTAACCGATTTATCTATAGTTAAATAATCAATATTATAATCTTTTATAGAATTAACCGTGGCATCTGTTTTATCATAGTTAGAAAATGTGTTAGCTAAACCAAATAGCGTAAATGCTACGGTTGAAAGTAGTATTGTAAAAAATAATCTTACAGGCTTAGTTTTTAGGCTACTAAATGCCATTTTCAAAGAATTCTTAAACGGAAGCTTTGATTTTAAAAGCTTAAATTTGTTCTTATCATACTCTTTTATATCTAACCTATCAAAATCTGTTTGCTCAAAGACTTCTCTGTTTCCTTCTTTTTTGATACCTTTTGTTTTCATAACTTGCTCGTTAGCTTTTTCATCAATTGATATAATAGTTTCGTTATTAGTATTAC
>CAZIGN010000010.1:24368-33944 GCA_964538805.1 uncultured Lachnospiraceae bacterium | reverse complement strand
ATGATTTAAACTCATACATCTTTCCTGTACTAGTATCAATAAATACATCCCCAATATGGTTGTCTTCTTTCCCCTCTGTTATCCAAGTAGAAGTAGGCTCATTAGTTCTTGTAGGAATGTACGAGCCTCTGTGAATTATTTTTGTACTATCCATATCATCTTGTAGCTCGTCTGTCTTTTCCATTAGTAGTTCATATAATGACTTGTTTTCTCCTAATGGTATTCCTACCTTATTGTCAATTACTTCACCTAACTGAGTTTCTGCAAAGCCATCACCTACATTAATTTGACTAGCATTTAATGTAGCGAAGTTACCTATCTTGCCATTTATCAATTCAGCGTTGATACCCATATCAGGAGAGATTGCTATATCAACTGTTTGCCAATCATCTTTGGTTAAAGCTATTATGTTATTGACTAACCTAATTTGTTTAGGATCTACATATCCTGTTTCTTTGTCTTGCTTTCTAAGCCATATACCTCTATCATCAACTATTGGTTGTTGGTTATCTCCAGCAACTATTTGTTGTTTTGCTAAATCTAAATTGCCACTAATGTAATCATCTATTTTTGATTTAGCTTCTGCACCTTCTCCCCAACGATGTTTATTCCAATTCACACTTACTGCTGATGTGTTCATATTATCTAACACATCTTGAAGATATGTGGAACTGTCATTAGGATTATCTTTATTACTAAATTGAAGTGATAGACTAGAATCTTCTACATCATGAGAGTAACCAACCAATCTAACTAACTGGTTAAAACCTAATGTGTTATTTTTAATTCTAACTATGTCTCCTACATTAAATTTATGCCATTCACTTTGCCCTTTTATTAGCGTTAAAAAATCTACTACATCTATATCAAACTCAATAGATGGTGATGATATTTTAGACAGTTTTTCTTCCCCAAACTCATACAATTCTTGTAGCTGGTCTTCCCTATAATCACTATTAGAATATACTTCTTCTTTAATAAAGCTATCTAACAACTGTAAATCTTCTTCGGAAAAGTGATTTTCTTTTTTTATTTCTTCTTTTAGTAAAGCTATTTTATTTTCTTCTTCATCAATTAGATTATAAAGTCCTTCAATTTCATCTTCTTTATCTCCAACTTCTTTTCTCTTATTCTCTAAATCAACTTCTATATCTGGAAAATTTTCATCATTAATTAGACTAAGATCATAATTGTCTAAAAGTTTAGACAGGTCTATTTTCAACTCTAAAAGTTCTTCCTCTGCTTGATCTATCAGTTTATTAATCCTATCTATTTCCTGAACAGATTCCTCAAAGATAGGCTTCTTACTTTCAAAAAAGATTTGATAATTATTTAGGGCATCTATTAAACTTTCTGTCATATATTCAGTTGTCATATAGTAGCTGAAATTGTCTAGGTATGGTTGTCCTAGTGGGTTTATCTTTTGTATTGAAATATTGTCTTTACCATATAAATATAATCTAGTCTTTATTTCTCCACTATTTATAGACTTCTTTAAATTGGTTATGAAATTTCTATCAGAAATAAATAAATCATTATTAGATCCGATCTCTGATAATTCATGTACTGATATTTTTTTACTTATTGTATCAAAGGAAAACACACAAGAAAAAGTTTCCCCCATATCTCTAATAGCTTTTAACATAGTAGAGTTGGATATATTTATGCTTCTATATTTAGATAAAAAAGAAGGTGATACATTACCAACACTCCAAGAGGTTCTATTAAATATGTAATTTAAAAAACCTTTCTCTAATCCATTTTCATCTAGTTCATTCATTGGATCATATATTAATCTAGAGTCTGCTTCATACCCGATAATATGTTTGTCATTTAAAAGATTTTCTCTTGTATATAATATACATTCTTTATATATGTTTCCATCTTTATCTGTTTCCTCACTACACTCTCTTATTACAAAAAACTTTCCACCCTTATTTCTTATATAATCGTTCTTTACTAGAACTAAGAAATCACCTTTAACCTGATTATAAACAGGGTTTTTTATTCTTTCGTTGTTTTGTTTTATGTAAAAGGGAACACTAAACCTTACCTCATCAGTACCTAAAAGCGTACCGTTATATTCTAAGTTTTCAATTTTTCGATTAAGGGAATTGATAGGTTTTTCATAAGGTGTGTAGAGTACCAAATTATATTCAGCCACATCAGTAAACTTATTAAACTCTAACATTATGCCACTCCTTTAAGAAACAATAGGGAACTGATATTTAAGCACTAACTTACATTTACCTTCAACAGATATATTATTGACTCCTTGTCTTAGTCTTAAAAAATTATAATTAAATCTGTCGTGAAAATTTACTGCTGGTTTATCTGATTTTATTAATTCCCAATCATTATTTATTGTTATTTTTTCATCTGCATATATACCTTCAAGTTCTAAGGGTTGATCACCTAGAGTGTTATTCGTTATGACAACACTCCCACTTGCATTAGTAATTTCCAATGTAGGTCTATAATATTTTTCCACATTGCTTTTATTTATCAATATCAATTCTTGCGATTCACTTGTTAGATCAAACTCCTCATATATAGGAACTGTCCAAGCATAAGGGGAGTCAGTTGAAAATTCTATTGTTAAAACTCCACCATTTGCATAGTGTGAAATGTTTTCACTATTAGCAACAATAGCATTATACATAATCCCTTTACTGTTCCCTAGAATTAAGGGTTTATAATCGTCTGTTATTAGCCAATCTGCAATTCTTCTTATGTCTCTATCAGTCCATATTTTAGGATCTCCATTTTTATCTACTAAAAGTAGAGTCAAAGGGATAACTATATTATCCCTTGTAACTCTATGTAGGTTTGTATCAAATCTCCCAATAGGCTTACTCGTAGTAAAACTACTATCAGAGATAAAAGGGAAAGTCATTATGGCTTCTTCAACTCTAACAGATCTTACATTCATATCTCTAGCATTAATCCCATCGAATGAGAAATCTAAATATCCCATTGTTACCTCCTTTTAATTCCGTTCTTTCCTAACTCTCTACCTAATTCTGTTAGTATTTCTTTTCCAGCCTTTCTTAAATCTGGTAATACATCTTTGGTGACGTTACCTTCAACTTGAATTAAACTATCTACTTTTAATTCAATATTATTTAATCCAGCTACATTATTAAGTTTAGGCGTTCTAATCTTTGGCTCGTAATTGGCAACTAATTTAGCAAGGTCATGAAATTGTGGATTATTAAAAACCCACTCTGGCTGTGAATTACTTCCATGTACCATGGCTAATCCAGTATGAGTAATCTTGCCACCATCTGCATATCCATTGCGTCTCTTTAATTCCTCTATTGCTCGTAATGCTTCGCTATTTAAAGAAGAATTTCGATTATTTAAATTAGCTTGCAGTCTATTCATATCAAAATACCCATCAAACATTGGTGTCGCTGTGCTAAAATCTCTTGTAGTTAGCATGCGAATAGCATCGTATGCTTCTTGTCTTAGTCTATCACTAGCATTATATTTGTCGAAATTAGCATCCAATCTCCCCAAGTCCACACTAGGTGGTCTCCAAGAACTAACAGCACTATTGATACTTGAAGTTGCTTGATTCATCATACTGTTTACTTGTGCTTGAAGTGTTTGGGCAAACGCTTGTGTTTGTGAGGATAGATTACTTCCCATTATTTGGAAGCTATTAGTAACTGTTTGAATAGTATTATTTACAGCTTGTACTGCATGATTAGTATAACCATCTACTGTTGTTCCTAAAGCAGTATATTGACCTGTAATATTTTCAGTAGTGTTACTTAACATCTCACTGGTGCTTGTTGTATAATCTGTTAAAACATCAAATATTTCTTTGGTCTTTTCTAAATTAAATCTATCAGCTTCAATACCATATTTATTTCTAAGGTCTTGATTTTCTTTAGCTAATCTATTAAATTCTTCACTATCTTGTTTGCCTTGTTTTGCTAATTCTTCTGCTGCTTTTTTATTATTCAAATACAGTTGTTTTTCAATTTCTGAGAACTTACTGAATTGTTCTGTAACTTGAGTAATATCTACTTCACCTATATTATAAGTTACTACTGTAGTAGTACCTTTTCCTCCCGGCAATGGAACTGTATTAACACTAGCAGTTACCTTGTTGCTTGTAGGTGCACTGTTTCCACTACCACCAGAAATACTAGGGCTACCAGAACCAGCACTATGAGCACCAGTCTTAACAACGATTCCTCCAGAGCTAGGGGCTTGTGCTTTCGGCTGTGAAGTGCTACCACCAGAGCTTGATCCACCAGAAGGTGAAGATTGGTAAGCTGGCTGATTGACTAAAGACTTATGTCTTAATGCGTGTGTATATTTAGTACCATATTTTTTATATCTTTCACCTAATACTACACCGTTTTTCCCCCCACCTTGCGTGGATTCTATTACTTGTGTATCATTCTTAACAATAGCAACGTGTCCGTTTTTACCGTTGTTCCAAGCTAGTAAATCTCCGGGCTGTGCCTCTGATAAAGGAACTTGTACCATATTATGTCTTTCTGGGTTATACACTAAACTGTTAGAGGTCATTCTACCACCTGTATCTAGTCCAGCTTCTCCATAAGACCAAGTTGCTAAGCCAGAACAATCAAATCCATAGCCTTCTTTGGCAGCTCCCCAAATATATTGAGTACCACCCATATCATTTGCACGACTAACAATTGTTTGTCGTACTGAATTGAGACTAGTAGTTTGTTGTTGCCCTTGATTAGGTTTTGAAGGTGCTTGTGAAGGTGGCTCATAAGGTACACCATTAGGTATCGAAGTACCTTGAGGCATCATTGAGGTGTTAGCACTACTATATCTTTGGTCTGATGGTCTTGCTAATCCTAACCATTGATCGAAGTTGTGGCTATCTCCACCAGTACCTCTAAGATTTCTAATGGCTTTATTCTCATTGTTCAACCAATTATATAAAGCATCATTACCATACCCACCGACCTGTGCTCTTTCATAGGCATATTTGTTTGAGGCTATTCTAATAAATTCTGAATTTGACATTCCTAAATTATTATTTGCTCCACCCATACTATCTATAAGTCCTAACCAAGAAGAGTAACTATGATTGTCTTGTCCTATATTATACTTCTGTCTAATAGCTTTGTTCTCGCTAGTTATCTGATTTAATATATCTGGACTACTATTTGTTCTGTCTAATTGTTCATATAGTTTTTTATTTGCTGTGTACTTAGCTAAGTCAGAATCACTCATGCCATAAGGATTTCCACCAGCACTAGCACCACTACCTATGCCACCTGTTGTCAGTCCTTCATAAGGGTTTTTCCAACCACTCATATCAGGATTAAAGTTTTTGATAGCATTTGCAGATCTTTCAATAGCTGCTGTTAGGGCGTCAAAGCTCGCTGTTAATTCTCTAACTTCATAGTTAGGTCTTAGCATAGCTTCAATTCCTACTGTGCTTAATTGTTTCAATCCTTCCTGTGCTTTATTAAGTGCTTGTACAAATTCAAGTTGTAACTTGTCACTTAATGCACCCATACCTGTTCCAAATTCTCTTTCAAATTCCATATAGGCAGTAGTAAGATCCTTCATAGTTCCATCAAAAGATTTTACATATCCACTCTCTAAAGCCTTTCTTGCTTCAAGGTATATGTTGTAGTTGCTATATTGCTTGTCGTGTTCTTCTTTTTCTTTCTTATGTCTTTCTTCGACAGTTTTAATGTATTCATCATGATATTTTTGATCAAGGTCTTGTTTGTTTTTAATTGTTTCTTGATGATTCTTGAGTTGCTCATTTAGATTTTCCTTAACCTTGTCTCTCTCACGATTACGTTTCATGTCAGCAATCTTTTCTTCTTGTGATTCCAATTGACTTTCGAGATCAGCTTTTTTATTTCTTGCTTGTAAGCTGTCATCTAATGATAAGATATATATCTGTCTCTTTAGTTCTCTAGCTTCTTCTTCTTCTTTTCTTAGCTGTCTTAAGAAGTCATCTTCATCATATTGATCGTCTAACGCTTTGAGTTTTTCTTCAACCATCTTTCTGAAAGCATCTAACTCATCTTCATAATCTTTCTTTCTCTTGTCTAGTTTCTCTCTAGCTAACTCTAATTCTTTGTTATGAGCTTCATCTAATGCTTTTCCTTCTAGCTCTCCACGCTTACGAATGATTGCCACTATGTGTTCTTGTATAGTATGAATAGCAGATAGATTATCTCTGTACTCTTGAAGTTGTTTATTTAGAGCGTCAACTCTTTTACGTTCTTCTTCCTGTGCTTTTCTTAAAGCCTCTTGTTCACGTTCTAATTGAAGTCTTAACTCATCTTGTTTTGCTTGTTCTTTTTGTACAAATAAATCTTTCTGTCTTTGAGCATACATCTCTTTAGACTTTTGAACCATTTCTTCAATGTTATAAACACTTTGTTCTAAGGCTAGGGAAGACTTATTATAGTTTAATTCCATTTCTCTTAGTTCTTTATTTATATCTTGAAGTGGTTTAATCAACGCATTAAATTCAGCTGCTGCATTTCCAGTTGACATCTCAATAGTTCTGATAGGGTTACCAGTTGAATCAAGCTGTCCTCCGATTTGTCTTATTCTATCAGCCAATACCATTCTTTCACGTTGGAGATCTCCCATTCTACGTTGTTGAATACTCATTTGTTCTTGTAAATAAACATCGTGATTCATTTGTAGTTGGATAGATTCTCTCATAGCTTGATAGTAAGGCTCGTAATCGAAGTTCTCACTATTATTAAATGCTTTCTCTGCATTTTGTAATCTACTGTTTGCTAATTGCAGTTGACTTTCGGTAAGTGCTAACTGATGTGAAACAGTATCATTGTATAATTCTAATTCTCTTCTTTGTAATTGGAGAGCGTTCGTAGCACCATATATGGCTGTCTCAATTTCATTCCATTGTGATGATACAGACCCTAATTCTTTAGATTTATTTATATAGTCTTGTACCATTTCCTTAGCAAATTCAGTTGTATAACCTACATTTTTTAAGTTGGAAATGTGTCTTGTCATTCCTTCGCCAGCGAATGTATAACCTAGTTCTTTTAAGACTGCTTCCATTACCCTACGTTCTTCTTCAATTACTGCAACTGTATCTTCTACTAAAGCTAATTGCTGTTCCATTAACACAGCTTTGTGTTGTAAGAATGGAAGTTGACTTTGCATATCATCTGTATACATTGAGATAATACTCTCATTCATTGACATTAGTCCAGCGTTTAATTCCATAGCAGAATTTAATCCCTCGTAAGAAAGAGTTGCTTGATCTACAACGTGTTGTAAATCCCACCATTCAGCAGAAGCATTTTTTATTTCTCCACTTAATTGTATATATCTTTCAAGTTCTTGTTGTGCATCTTTAGTTGAAATAGAAACACTATTTATATTAGAAATTAATCTGTCATCGCCAGTTCCTTCAAACTTAAATCCACGACCAGACAATTTCTTTTCAAGTTCAACTCTTTCTTTTCTTCTTTCTTCATTTAGAGAGTGAAGTAGAGATTGTTGATCTTTTTCAATAGTCCTTCTTTCTCTAATTAGTGGTATTACTGCATCCAAGTTTTGTTTATTCTTACTTAATAAAGTATCATTCTCTTTAAGAAGATTGTTATTTTGTTCAAGTGCAGAATTAAGTCCAGCATATCTGTCAGCCTTGTCAGCTTCCTTGCTTCCAGACCCACCACTACCCCCACCAGATTTATTCTTGCCGAAGTTTTTATCAGGAGTTATAGTTGATCCTTTTGGTGGTCTAACTTGTGCTATGCTAGGAGAGTTAGATAATCCACTTGTTAAATTTTTGATACCTTCTCTGAAAGATGATTTAACAGATGAAGCTATTTGACTAGCTATTTCCTCTCCTCTAGTTTTTGCAGGGGTATAACCTACTTCACCAGACCTAGAACTTTTGTTTATATTTAAACTACCAAAGCCCATTCCAGCTTTTAATGTTTCTGCTAGTCCACCAGTAGCTGATGTTGTTATATTATTTAGTTTAACTGGTTTAACAGACCCACCATTAGCTGATGCTTTTACTTTAAATTCTCCAGTAGGTATTGATAAAGTTTGACCCAAGAAAGAGAGTTTTGTATCACTGAAGACTGGTTCGAATTTAATACTAATATCTATTGAGGATATTGTGTCTATTAGGTTTCCAATAACATTGGCAATGTTGTCTACTACTGTTTCAAAGTTGTCATTTAATACTGCTATACTTCCATTTACTGCTGTGTTAAAGTTTTCTCCAGAAGTATATAAGTCACTATTAATATCTCCAATAGCCAATGCTGCTTCATCCTTAGAGATACCCATAGATGTTGCAATATGATTTACATAATCATCCCAAGCACTCGGTGCTGTTTCTCTTAGCATTAGTATTTGTTCTTGAAATGCTGATTGAAATTCTTTAAAGCCTTCTGCTTTTACCATGACATCAGTAAACTTAGCTACACCATCTACCATACCTTCATCTATAACAGAACCAAATTCTTCAAAAGTTTCCATTAAACTAGATAAGTCACTAAAGTTTTCTACTGCTGTGTTTAGGTTTAAAGACAGAATGTTTATGTTTTCTCCAAGTTCTAATGTGCTATCTGCTATACCAGACAACATACTTGCTTTTTGAGAAAGTTCTATTAAGAAGTTACTAGACTCTTTTAGTCCAGAATTAAAATCACTAACACTTACTTTGCCTTGTGCGAATCCATTAGCCATAGATGTTATTGCATTAGTAACATTTGATTGTAATATGGTTAATGTATTTGCTAGAGTCTGTGGATCTACCATAGCATCAAAGTTTAATTGACCCATACTTTCTCTAAGTTGAGATATGTATTGAGACATAGTAATAGTTCCATCAGATAATTGAGTGTTTAATTCATTTATTGAACTTAAGACATTGACATTTGATTGTGCCAATGCTTCTTTCGACATAACAGCCAGTTCATCTTGTTGAGACGTAGACTGTAATGACGTTGCATATTCTTGTTGCTTTGTAATTATTTGATCTAAGTTCTGTAATTCAATATCTGTAGCTTGTTGTTCTGTTGCATTTGTTTCTTGATGTGCTATCTTAGATTGCAATACTTCATCAATAGATGCCTTGTATTCATCTTGTTTTAATTTTAACGCTTCTAAGTAACCAGTTGTCAGAACATACTTGCCACCTTCTTCTTCTACGTAATCCAGCATCTCTGGATATTTAGATATAAGTGTTGCAACGTTGTCTAATGACAGTTCTCCATTGTGATGATAGCTTTCTAAAATACCATTAAGACCTGAGATAGAACTAGATAAGGCATCGAATTGATTTGCCATCTCATCTACAACTTTAGTATCTAGAATATCCATTAGTCCCGGGAATGTATTAGCTAAGTCTTGGAGTTGTTCAGCAGAAAAATTATCTCCTTCTAAAGCTAATGATAATCCAACCATAGCTTCTTCTAGAGAGATTGCACCTTTGTTTACATAGTCCATAATCTCATGGATAGCGAACAGACCTTCATCTCCACCTTTATTAGCTTCAATGTATAATTGCTGTATCACCTTAGATACATCTTCAATTACTTCAACTTCGCCTGT
>CAZIGN010000010.1:0-24268 GCA_964538805.1 uncultured Lachnospiraceae bacterium | reverse complement strand
CTCTTTAATTCATCTTCTATTCTAGTTTTATTAGCTTCGGCTTGTTGTTTCCTTCTAAGTTCTAATAGTTCTCTTTCTCTTACTACTAGATCTGCAACTGCTTTTTTCTGTTCGGCAAAAGACATATTCTGATGATCTATATATCCAGCAGCAGCTGGCAATAAACTAACTATCTCTGTCCACGCCATTCTAATTTCTTCAGAATTTCCACTATCTATTTCACTGAAAGCATCAAGTGTAGATAGTTTATTTTCTACTACGTCAAGTAAATTTGCAGTCTTGGATATTTCTTCATTCTCTTGTGCTATAGTCCTGCTTAAATTATTGCCTGAAAAAATATTTAAACCATAATCTATTCCACCAGTAAATTTGTCAAGTACATCTAATACACCTTTAAATAATCCATCAAGGTTTAAGGATGTTACCCAACTAACTAAGTTGGCTTTAACTTTTGCAAGTTTACCACGAATACTATCTAAGTATTTGTCTTGTTCTATCATAGCAGATCCAGCTGAATTTTTAGCTGCATTTACTGCTGCTTCTACCTGTGGCATATTAAGAAGAACTGATTCTAGATATACAGATGCTCTTTTACCAGCTAATTCTTGTGTTATGAAAGATCTAGTTGCATCATCTAGGGTAGGATATACCTTAGCTAAATCAACCAATATATCATATGTACTTCTTAGTGATCCATTTAAATCTAATAATTGTACTCCAGCACGTTTGAATGTATCTTGTTTTTCCCATTCTAATGCACCAGTTTTTGCATTTTCTTGTACACTTTTGATTCTTTGTGATACAGTATTTAAGTTAGTAGATAATCTGTTCATGTTTTGGACTATCTCATTACCACCAGTAAGTATACCAACTACTTCTTCAAAACTATTACCAGATGATTTTAAAACTGCTGCACTTCTTCTAACACCTTCTGCTAGATCTCCAGTTTCTACTGCGAAATTGTTTGATACTTCATTATAAACATCGTTGATTCTTTTAGCTTGGGTAACTACATCTTCGCCTTCTACACTGAAAACCTTAAGAGTTGATATAATAGACTTAGAAGCATCTTCTAATTTGTCTATCCCATCTCCAACGTTTATCATTGTTAGTGCTTGTTCTGCAAGTCCGGTCGCTTCTTTAAGATTGAAACCCATCCTAGCAAAATCGGCTGTGGCTTCTACAACTTCTTTACCAGTTCTACCTACATTTCTACCAACTTGTGTAGCAGTAGAAAGAAATCTTTCATAAGTCCCTTCTGTTTCAGAAGTTACTTTTTTAAGCTCAACCATAGCTGTGTCCATTTCAACTACTGCTCGAACTGCCTCTCTCATAGAGTCTGAAATTGCATTGACTAATTTATACATAGTAGATAATGCTAATGACTTAGGTGCAAAATTCTTAAACCCTTGTACCATTTTCCCAAATCCACTTTGATTAGACTCTGATTGTTTAGCTTGAGCTGAAACTTCCTCATAAGCTCTACTAACGTCTTGAAGTATTTTTCTCTGATCTTCTAATGATAAGTTAGTATTAGATAGTGCTACTCTTAAACTTTCAATTCTGCTTAAGCTTTCTGGAGGAATAAACTTAGAGTGCTTAGATTCTAAATCAGACAGTTTACTAGAATATTTCACCATAGCTATTTCATTTTGTTCATATTCAGTTTCAAGTTTATCAAAATCTGCTTGTAAGCCATTAATGGTTTTGGAAAGCGAAGCAACTTCTTGTTTAATATCTGAAAGTTTTCCTGCTGAATTAGGGTCTCCAATATCTAATTGCTTGGCTTCTTCGTTAAGTAGATTTAGTTTTTGTCTAGCTTCTTCTATTCCTTCAGTTAATCCTAATCTAGATATATCTTCTCCACGAAAACTTCCAACTGTTTTTTCATATGTAATCCTAAGTTCGTCTAAACCTTCTGTTATGTTTTGTTTTGCTGAGTTAAACTCGGATCTAGCTTTGTCATCTATTACAAAACTTTTATCTGTATTAAGTTGTCCAGTTGCCTCGTTTACTTCTGCAACGAATTTTTGAGTAACACCAACTGCATCATTAAATGAATATGTAATTTTTTTAATGTTTTCATTAGCTTCATCAAAAAATTCCATACTAACTTTGCCTTGGAATTGACTTCTTAAATCTTCTACTTCTCTATTGAAGTTCCTAATTTCAGCTTGTGATTTCTGGAATGTTGTTTCTAAATTCCATTGCTCGAAACTACTTTCAAGTTCTTTTGCTTTTGATGATAGCTCTTCAACTCTGTCAGTTGATCCTGATAGGGAAGTGTCAAGTCCTCTAGATTGTCTTTCTAGATTTTGAAAAGCATTATATAGATCTTTGATTCTTTGAACATCTGTATCAGTTGCATATTCTTGCCCCTCATATCCTCTGCGAGAAGCACTACTAGCATTTTTTAATCTATTAAAAGTTTCTGCTAGTTCTAATTGTTTAGCAATAAGCTTATCTATTTCATTTTGATTTATTTTTAAATTTTCACTAAACTTAAGTGTTCCATCAGATTTAATAGATGCGTTGAATTGCTCATATTCTCCAGTAGCTTTTCTCACTTCTCCTGTGAAAGCAACTACTTGATTAGTAGCTTCGTCTATCTGTTTCTTTGTTACAACAAAGCTATCCCCATGGGTGAGTTTTAAATTACCATACAAAGAGTCAACTTGTTGTTTAGCTAAACTACCTTGTATAATCTTATCGAACTCTCTTGTTTCTTTAGTAATATCTCTGAATTGTTTTTCTAACCCAGATAAACTGTTTTTAAGTATATTAAAGTCTACATCATTATAGCTTCTTTGGAGTTCTAAGCCCTTGTCAGACAGTACATCTAATTCTTTTTTAACTCCGTTCAAAGAAGTCTTAAGTTTCTCGCTGTCAATTCCTAGCATATCTGCATGCTTAGTCTTTTCTAGTTGACTTCCAATCTCCGTAGACAAGTTCTTTATTTTATCCATTTGTAAACCAAATGTTTCCATTTGCTTAGGATCGAAAGCTTTCTTGACTGTTCTGCCCAACAAATTATTGGCTTTATCAAACTTCTCAGTAACTGTAATTAACTCCCCTACCCTATTAGTATAGGTGTTTGTTTCTTTTGATGCACCACTAAATACATCTTTAATTACATTCGAGGTTTTTAAATGTGCCTTCTCTAAATCACTACTGACTTTTTTCGCTTGATTAGCAGACTTAACATAGTCACTAACATCACTGTCGAACGGAACTTTAACAGGTTTTACTTTAGATTGTACTTGTCCGTTAGCTTTATTAAGTGCATCCGTTACATCATTAATGATTTGACTAGGGTCTATTTTTATGTTCATCTTCTTTTGAAGTTCGTCAATCTGGGAAGTCAGATTGGAGTCGTCTATCTCAAGCTCGACATCAATCTTTATTCTATCATCTGCCATAATCTCACTCTCCTTTTGGTACAAAAAAAGAGATGCTTTCTTTTAGCATCTCAATCTTGTAGTATTTTTAATATTTCTTTTTCATCTTTAGTAAAATCCAAAGGAGAAGTTGTTCTCTCTAGATTTAACAGTCCTGAAATCATTTCCTTGTCCCAAGTATTCCTTAATGATTTCTCTTTATTTTTGTATAGCTTATAGCTTTTCATAAAGTCAGTTGCTGTTACTGCTCTACCCAATACTTCACTAGCTTTAAGTCTACAAAAATTTGGTGCCCAAGTTCCAGCAATTTGCTCAATCTTATCTTTAACAGACTTACTAAATATATACTCAGATTCGAAATCATTACTGTCATAATACTTCTTTAACGCATCATATACCTCACGATTTATTTTATATGTAATAAAATCTTTTCTGTTTGAGTTGGGATTACCACTCTTTATAGAATTACTTAAAACATAATCAGCGTTAGAAGGGAAAGGGTGTTTCAGTATGTCTGATTTTAACCAACGAAAATCATTGAAGTTAGCACCAGTATAAAAAACAAATGTTACCCAAGCCACACCTATCAAATAGTTTTGTCTAGTAAATTCGTCTACTAGAAGTTGATACTCTTTGAATGTGACAGGGTGTTTTGTTTTAGAGATTACATTCTTTTGCTTTGCAACCTGATTAAAGTCGTTAGGGAAATCCTCAAACTTTTCATTATTAGGTTTTATTTTTTCATATATAAAGTTTAAAAATGCAAGTAAAGAATTTCTCTTAGTATATACTGAGTTTGCTGATGCACCATTTGTCCTTAATACATTTATATATCTCTCGAAATCATTTTTGTCTATTTGATGTAATGGTTTATTATTTAGTCCACTATACATCCAATACATAAACTGTCTTAGATCAAGGCGATACCTAGTGAATGTATTGTCTGAAACTGTCGTTAGTGAATCTAAATATTCTTCTACATATAATTTATTTTCCATGGAAACTTTATCCCACATCTTGTCTGATACTTGTACTACTTTTTTCTTCGCCATGATACCACCTACTTTCTAATTCCAGATTTCTCTTGCTAGCCCAACTCTTAGTTGTGTAACAGCTATATCCCTATATGGCTTTGGCTCATACCAACCTAAAGGAACACCCTTGACGCCTCCATCTTCATCTGGGAAAGTAAACAATGGGTATACGTGACCGTAGTGAATCCAGTAGGGTAGATCCTCTGTTACATCTTCTTTAGTTAGGAAACTTGCGTGTTGGGACATGAATCGTTTTGATCCAGCATGTGCTCTCAATATCTTACTGTCATGACCAAATTCGTATGTTACTTTATTGCCTCTAATTCTTATGTCAAGTAATTTAAAACTATCAAGTAGTTCTCCTGTTCTCGTATAGTCTTTAGGTTTATATGAATTATAAACAAGTTTCTGTATTTGATCTTGAACAGTTTTTTCTACATACTCTACACCTTCTGGGTCGAAGTCGTCTATTATTTTATGTTGTGTCTTGCTAATTATTGTTTTTTCTAATTTCTTTTTCCACCCTTTAGCCATTGTAGTCACTAATCCTTTTTAGGATCATTGATAGGTTTAGCCATTAAGCTAGGTGCTTGTTTAAGTGTACTGTCAAATTCCTCATATATCTCTGTTAGACCTTGTAGTTTATCAGCTAGTCCATCAAAGTCTACTCCCGAATATGTTTCTGGTAATGCAAGTAACTGGATGTTTTTTCCTTGGCAGAGTGACTCTAATGTTTTCTTAATGTCATCTTTAACTTGATTATAATTAGAATACATATCACTAGGTACTAATGGTTTTTCTGAACCTAATACATAATCATAGACTTCTTCAATTGTTGCATCATCAGATTTTACATCTACTAATTCAAAGAAGTTACTGTTACCACCTAATAATAATAAAAATATATTTATCTCTAACCATTGATGATTTACTGCATAAACACCATCTATCTTCACTACGCCTTCAAGACATTGTGACATTAGGTCTGTTCTATCTTTTATTCCTATAAATTTTCTTTCTGCTTTAACTTTTGATAAATCTAGTTTACCGTCTAATACATCTTTAAAACTATACATAATTATCTCCTTTGATTAATCTTCTCATTTTTTTTAAGAACACGATAGGAGTTGCACCTATCCAATACTCTTATGTTCATATTTAAAGGGGAGAGTAAACTCCCCAATGTTTTATTCTTCTATTTCTAATTCTTCTTCTGTTCCTACTGATATATTATCTTCGTCATTTATTAGAGCCTGAACATCTACCTTAGTATCTGTTTGAACACCTAAATTGGAGTCAGTAACAGTCTGCCCATCAGTTAAGTTTTCAACTGAAGCATCAACTGTTACAACTTCTCCTTCTTTGTCTTGTGTAGGACTTACAGTTGTATCTTGGATAGGTTCATCTAAGTCAATAGATTGAAACGTCTCTATCTGATCTCCTGTATCTCCCGACTTTCCATCGGGATTATTAGGGAGTAACTGGAACTTCGATTGAGTCTTGATCTCTTGGAACGATAATATATTGTCCATACATGTCTACACCATCAGCCTTCATAGCTGTAAATACTACTGATTGAGTATTGTTTTCATCCATGTTGAATGATTGCTCGAAGTTAGCATCTGGTATAGCTTTGTAGAATGACCAGTAAACATCAGCAGTGATGTTATTAGTGTTTCTATCATAAGCTACTGTATGTAATTGTAATTCAACTGCCTTAGGGAACATACCAAATTCAAGATCGATTACATTACCTTTTACTTCTTTAGGTGTTGCAACAGTCATACCATCTTCATCTACACTAGCATCAACTATTGTAATGTTTCTAGGATCGAAAGTTCCACCTAGTCTTAATTCTAATAATTCATTAGTGTATAATGCAGAGTCTACTGTAATCTCGAAACCATCATCCACTGATAATGTTGCTACTACTGGTGCACCAATACCACCTTTGATAAGGGTTTTAGTTGCTGAACGTGATACGTTTGAGTTAGTTGTTAAACCGAAGAAATATTCATTTCCTTCTAAGTCTTTAACATATACTTCTAAAACATCACGTAATAAATAATCCACTATTTGTTTTTTTTCTGCCATTTAAATCACTCCTTTGATTTGTTTGTGTTTGGCTCAAATTGTAAAGGTTTTAAACCTTCTATCTTTACTTCTTGTATATCTTCTTCTGATAAAGTTACTTCTTGTTTTTTGACTTTCTTTATATCTGTGTACCATGGTTCTAGTTTTATTTCCTCACTGAATATGCTGTATAACCTTGTAGTCTCAAACGTGGTAAATTTAATCGCACGTTCAAAGTAAGCATACAGTTGATAGAGTGTTAGTTCATTTATGTCTACGGAAAACATTAGTGCTACCGAAGTGACTACTGACTCAAAACTAGTACCATCACCTTTGTTGGATTGTAGTTGTTTATGTAAGTCTATTGCTAGCTGTATCTCCTTATTAGGATTTGGTTTTTCAAAATCTATTGCATTGACTTCTATAATCAAATCTCTATATTCTTCAAATTCTTCTGGTGTTTTGATACGCTCAATAACATCCTCTCTAAAATGATACTTAAACATTTCTCTATATGACTCATACAGTTCGGAAAAGAAATTATCATTAGAGGGATATATTGCTCTTATTTGTCTCATTAACTCAAAAAAATGTGCAGAACTTAAAACCCCTTCAAAGGATTCATCTTTGATACTCTCTATTAGTTCTTCTTTATATTGAAAGTCTTGTTTTAGTAATAGAGTACGGTACTTTAAAAACTCACCATAATCTTTTACTTTAACTGGATGTATATAACCTATATCTGTTTGGACTGGCAATCCCAGTATTAAATTAGTTTTGTCCATTTGGAACTGGTAGGTTTGAGTTTACTACTTCAACGTATAATGTAAGTTGTGTCCATCTTTGATTTATGTTATAAATCTTATAATTTGTTATTAATACTTTACCTATACCAGCTAACCTTTGGTCGTCTATACATAGTGCTATTCTATGAGCAATTTCAAATACCCTTTCTTTGCCAGTCTCTTTAATAAACCAAAACTCATTGGGTAATGCTATACTAATTGCCCATTCTTCTGCACTAGGTTTGTTATGCCTAAATATACCTTCAACTGGATCAATGAAAAGTATTACCTTACTCATTTGTTGAATGTCATCGGAAAACTTATTTAAATTAAAATGTTCATTGATAACTTTTTGTATAGGTATATCTGGTTCTTCACTCGGATTGTCTGTGAGGTAATAAACCCATTTCCTTAAATCATTGTTTTGCAACATCGCCATTAATAAGTTCATCTTGTTTTGCGATGTGTCTCTGAATTTAGTGCTTAGTGTATTTTCTAACATGATTACCTCGCAAATACTATTTGTATTTCTTTTGCTAATTCGTTGCCATCAACGTTAGCTTTTATATTTACTTTGCCTAATTCACCTCTAGGTGTTAGGTAAAGTGTATCTTCTTCAACCCTAGCTATAACTAAGGTTTCATCTATGTCCCATTCAATTAAATTTGCATTTGGAATTTGATATGCTACTTCACTATCCCATATGGAAATCTTATTGTCGCCAATGATTTCTGGGATTACATAATCCATTTCACCGTCTTGATCTGGTCTTACTCTATTGTGATCTAATATCGCATTTGTACCTATCGGCATTGATAAGTTCTCTGCTAGATTGTCATACTCTCTAACCAGTTCATCACGTTTCATTACAATTACTAATAATCCTTTTCGGGAAATTTCATCTATTCTTGTAACGTTGTATATATGAAACTTACTATTGGAAAATATAAATCTATCGTGAGTGTTTATCATAGAAGTGTGTTTATTATTTGGAACAATGATTTGTGTTTGATAAATTGAAGTAGTGATCTTTTCGCTTCTAGCTAAACCGTCAGAATATACAGAAGTTTTGTCAGTTGAATAACAAGGAAATTCATATATTCTTCCGTTTTTATCTTGCCACTTTAACACTTCATTACAATCTAACAGTCTATGTGCATTACTTCTTTCAACTGTTTCCACTTCTATTAAGTCTACAAACCAATCAAGTCCTTTTAGTTTTACATATTGCCCTACTTCATATTTAACATCATAGGGCGTAATCATATATTTACCACCTAATTCCTCGTCAGCAAACCTTCTATCTTGTACGAGATACTTATACTCTCTGTTGTCAATTGTGACTGTGGTTGCTTCTGGAGAAATTGATAGGTAATGATCGTAAGCATCCCTCATATCATGAAGTATTCTTTCTTGGCTTGTATTTCCTTTAAACAAAACCCTATTCCTATAATTATCTAATCCCATGGCTATCAACTAAACCCTTTAAATGTTTCGTGGGAGTAGAAGTATGTTGTAATAAATTCATCTACTTTAGCCCTAGTTCTATCTTCTAAATCTAGAAGTGCTTTTAATTGATTAGCATTTGATAGCTCTGAATAATCACGACCAGATACAGCAGAACGCATGATCCTATCGTGTTTAATCTTCGGCTCTATCCAAGCTAACACCATAGCGTGTGCTAAAATGTTTTGTAGCTCCATAGGTATTTCAGATGAAAATCCTTCATCATCATATTCTGTTAGACATAAAGGAGTAGGTTGTAAATGTGTGAATATAGCATCATCTAAATATTGTCTTAAATGAAATTTAATATCTTCGACAGACAATTGTGCAAGATCTGCATCATCTATCTTAGTTAGGAATCTATCATAGATTGTTTCCAATGATGTATTCATATATATTCATACTCCAATCTTTTACTCGAAAATACCCTCTGCTTCTGGTACATTTCTAAAATACTCATAAGTTCCAAGCTTCTCTATCTCTCCATCTTCGTGAAGTGATTTTGCTCTTTTGATAATAATCTCTTGAGCATATTGGTTTAACTTTGGAAAAACTTTTTTAATTTCAGATACGTTCCCTAGAATGAAATTATCAATGTCTAACATTACTTTGTAATCTCCAGAATATAATTCTTCTAGCTTTAATGCTTCTAGAACTTCATCTAAGGTATATTCGTCAGTAGATACTTCTGTAATGATTAACCAATATCTTTCTAGATATTTTCTTTTAGTATTCTTAAGATGTATTAATTCATCTATTGGCATTTCATCTTGATCCCCATAATTGTCTAATCTATATTTTGTATAATTTTTAGGACAGATGTAAACTAAACCACCAGATGTATTGTTTTTAATTACTACATCAGTTGTTCTACTGATTTCGTTTTGTCTTAATTTTCTTTTGGGTTTCTTTGGTGCTTCTTTGGTAGTGCTCTCTGTTTCCTTAGTTGATTTTCTTGAAGAAGTAGTCTTAGGTTTTGCTACTTCTTCTTTTTCCTCAACTGTGGATTCAACTTTGTCTTTTTTATCAACCATCTGTTTTCTCCTTTAGATTATTCTATTGTGTAAGTAATTCCTTGTGTTACAGACTTAGCTACACCAACTGCTTGTTGGAAGAAGAACTCTAATTGCATATCGTTTCTTTGTCCGAAATCACTTGTATCAAAAGCTATTGGACTTCCTTCATAAACTACTACTGCAACTGGTGATCCTGTGTAAGGAACTATAATTAATTTATCAGAAGTAGTAGGAACTTTAATCATTCTTGTACCTCTAAATGATCCATAGTAACCGAAGTCATTGAACTGTTTAGCATATTCGTCAGAAATTACTACGTCTTGTACTTTACCTAACACAGATTTTCTTCCGTAAATAACAGCTTCTGAATTATAAGTATCTTCAATTCTCTCTATTAATTCAGCTAATACGTCAGGATCAAAAGCACCAACTTGTTCATGTAATGGATTAGTGATGTCTCCAAATAAAGCACCAATTCTTTTTTGTACTCCAGAGTTGAAAGATACTCTAACTCTATTTACTAGGTCTACAAAATTAACATCTCCAGCTAGGAACTTTTTAAGTTCTGTATAAACTTTGATAGCTAATGGAGAAGTTTCTACTTCTAGAGTTCTTCCAGAAATACTTTGTCTTCTTATATCTGCATTACCATCTACGTTTACGTAAACATCAAACACAGAATTTTCATCTACATCAACTGTTGCTTTTTGACCCCAAGGAACTGTTTCAGTTGCGATTAACCCAGCTAACTCAATTGGTAGTTCATAAGGTTTAACGATAGGAGACAATACTTCTTCTAATACTGCGAATAATTCATATTGATTAGCTTTATATGTATTGTATGTTACTTCTCCTCTAGCGTTAGTTACAAGTCCTCTTATTACTTCTCTTAATTGTTCATCTGCATCAGCAGCTGAAAAGTTACCAAGTTCACCATGGTAAACATCCCTAGCTAATCTTTGCAAATCTTTTAAGTCATTTTTGTTCATTATATAATCACTCCTTTAATTATGCTTTTATGAAAGCTATTGTAAATGCTGGCTCTCCGTAAAGAACTCCGTCTTCAATTATTTCCCATGCGAATCCGTATGTAGGATCTGTTGCAACTTTTTTATAAGTTTGTTTAGAAGCTTGTGGCTCTACTAAGTCACCTTTAACTAAAGTTGCCCCATCATCAAACATAGTTTTAGGTAATGTAATGATAGCACCTGTTTCTAGGTGGTAACCTCTACCATTTTGTTCTGGCTTTAATTCTTCACCATGTTTTAATGCTTGGTCTTTTGTTACTACTGATGCGTGTAACACAATTGGTTTATTAGCAGCAGCGTCTAATGCGTCTGTTGCTTCATATATATCCCCTTCGATATAGTCACCTAATTGCACCATTTGTCCTTGTGCAAAGTTGTTTTCAGTTACATTTTTTATAGCTTGTATGTAACCTGTTCTGTTAATCTTGTCTAAGTTTATGCTCATATTCTTTCTCCCCCTTAAGATCTTTTAGTTAGTTTCAATCCAAATTTTCCATATGGATTGTCTTCTCTTTGTTCAATATCTTCCACGATGTTAAAATTATCGTTATCTGCGATGTCTGGCTGGTCTTTCTTACTGCTGAACTTACTGTCAAGACTATCTACTAAAGCAAGAGCAATTTCTGCTTTAATGTCATCAATGGATTTTTCTCCAACGTCATCTTTTAATTTAGAAAGATCTACATTAAATTTGCTATAATGATTAAACAGTTCATCAATTTGAGCTTGTCTCACTTCTTTTTCTTGTTCAATCTTTTCAGCTTCTGCTTTTTCTTTATATACTCTTAGCTCATCTAATTCAGCTTCCATAGCCTTAACCTTTTCAGCTAGTTCAAGTGCGTCAATATGTTTTACTTTATTAGTCACTTTAGGAACTAGTTTCTCATCTTTGGATTCTTCAACCTCTGCTTCTTCTGGAGTAACTTCTTCCGTATTATCTTCTTCAGATTTAACTTCTGGCGTTACTTCAAGTTTAGGTTCTTCTGCTTGTTCTTCTTTAATTTCTTCTTCTTGAAGTTGTTCTTCTTTAATTTCTTCTTCAACTTCTGAATCATATTTATTTTTGTTTCCCATGTTTTCCTTCTCCTCCTTCTTCTCTGAATAGTTTCCTATTTCATCCCCTGCAATGGTTATTCTTGCACCTTCCATTCCCGGCATAACATCATCACCTAATATGACTACACCTAAATATCTGTAATCAGTAATGTGAAATGTTCCATCTTCATCATTATATATGCCATCATCTATTTCTATTTCCATTGAAACACTTTTAGTTCCACTAGACATAAGAATATCATAGCCATCGTTTAAATATCTAGTCCATAAATATCCATCAACAACAACATATGTTTTTAACCCAGAATTTGTTTCTTTATCCATGTAACGAAGATTGTTAGTAGCAGGAATGTTTCCTAAGGACTGACAAAGTTGTTCTATCTTAATGGTATTATTGTGTGACACAACTGAAATGTTATGATTGTCAAAGTCTAAGTCTCCATCTTCATTTGATTTTATAAAACCCCTTATTGGAATATCTTTAAGACTCCATTCGGCTCTTTTTATATCTTCATCTGAAAAGTAACTTCCATTTCTATTGTAACCATTGTGCATAACAACAACTTCTACTGGTAGAAATCTATCATCTTTCTGAGAAAAGTTAGCTTGTTCCCTTACATTGATTGAGGTGGGCAACAGCATCCTTGTTCCTTTCAATATCTATCAACCTCCTTACACCGTTATTCTACTGGTTAAAATATATTTATAATCATCGACTTCATTAAGGATTTCAATATCTTCAACCTTAAATACATCGACAGGATTACCTTTATTATAGACACTAGACTTTATAAACTTCCACCCTAGTGTCGTAAGGAGATTAGATAAGTCTGAGTCAAAAACCATTACAAACATCATTAGTCATCCCCCCTGTTTTTTGCATCTTCTCTTGATTCGGAATCAGCGACATCAATATCTTCATTAAGTGGTCTGCCACTATCAGGAGACAATGTGTAACTTGTGTCTTTCGGAATCATTATATCATCTATTGACAATACGTTTTGTTCTAGTTCAAGCATGTGTATAGCCTGTAAAGGCGTTAAGCCTTGTGCTGCTATTGCTAACAACCTTGATCCACCGAACCCTAAACTTTTAGTAGCCAGCTCTAAAGATTCTTTTCTATTCATTTCCGTTATTGGAAGGAAAGAAACGGAGAATTTTTTAGAAACTAACTTTGTGTTTAGATATATAGTGAAACTATTTAGAAATCTCTTTAAGAGAATTTGATTTACTATTACATTCTTTCTCAAAGCTTCTGCACTATTGTTTGTATTATTAAACAATTGATTAGACAAACCACTATTGTTCCACAGCTCTTTAGTTGCTCTTTCTATAATGTCATTATCACCTACGTTAGTTTTGTCAAATGATATTGAATTTATATCTAATGGGTTAGTGGTAATAGCTACTGAACTCGGTAGGTTAGATTTAGTTGCTTCGTGAAATACTTCTGCCATCTTTGGTGGAATAGCTGGTTTCATTGTTTTAGGATCTACTGGTATTTTTTGATGTACCAATTTCAAAATATCTAAATCATCTTTTCTATCAGAACGTTCTTTAGCTTTTTCATATCTATCAAGTGTGTCTACTAAAAAAGTAAAGTATGGTAGTCCATTTGATACTGTGTCATCAGTAGTAAAAGCTACACCTTTATTAGATACTTGATACCAAGAAGGTTTATTGGTTGGATCTTCTATATAAGCAATCCAAGCTTTTTTAATTTCTTTTGGAAACCTATTGATATTTCCTTTGTGTATCATTGAAAGGTTGACTGCATACCTACAAACTCCACCTTCACTATATGTTATTTTGCAGAAATCGTATGGAAGTTTTTTAAAATTTTCTTTATTAGGAGAAGATACCTCATAATAAAATCCCATACCTTCTACCAGTACAGTAAGCATTACTTGTAAAAATGTTTCTTTAACATTCATCTTGTCCAATAGTTTTGCTGAATCAAAATATAGTTTTTTAAAATCAGAAGATGTATCATCTAAATTTGCTTTAAAGTTAGGGTAGATAAAGTGATCGTATGTATATAGTCCAGCTAGATAATTAATAGTATTAGTAAACATACCATTTAGATTGTAAAGTCTTATACTTATATCTCTAGCAATCTTATAGTTCATTTTGATGTCTCTAAATATATCTTCTAGTGATCCATCCCAGTCTCCTAACATATTAATAGTTTCTAATTCTTTTATAATCGAATTAGATACATATACATATTCACTATGGTCGCCCTTAACTTTGTTTATGTTTTTCATTTTAAACACCTCCTAATTAAATAACATATAATCTTCCCAATCTCCATCACTGCTTTTTAAGTCTTTCTCTAGTATGTCTGCGACATAATCAGCGTAAGATGCAGATGAGTATCTATCTTTTCTGTTTTCTCCTGTTGTTTCAAAAGTCAATGTTCCCCTTGATTGATTCACTTTATAAGAAAGGTTTACCATTTCTATTATTAATGAATTGAACTGTCCATACTGCGACTCAAACATAGCTTGGTTTTCAGGAGATAGTTTGTCAAAATCTTTTATTGATCTTAGATACTCCCTACCTTTATGTCTGTCAACTGGAAACTTAGCCAACCCACTCTTAATGTGATATTTAAAGTTCCATGCAATAGTAGTATTCAGTCTATCGTTGGCTTGAATACCATATATAATTGGTTTAGCATCTGGGTCGTGATCCCTTTCAGCTAGTGCACCTTCTGTATGAACTGTTTTCCAGCCTTCATAATATGTATCCCTATCTTTATCTTCTATGGTAACAGCTAACCTATCATATATTGCAAGTCCAATAGTCTGTGCATCTAGGATTACATAATCACAATCTAAATCGTGGAATGTTCTCTTAATCAAAAGAGTTAGGTCATCTGTATTAGCACCATGGATTGTTATCATATTTGAGTAAAATCTTTCGTACTTGTTTCCTTTGGGTACAAGTCTTACCATAGTGAGTACAGCATTATCACTACTACTTGATGTTGACAATGCAACGTCTATCGATAGCAACCTTACTTCTCCTTCAATAGGTTTAGGGTATTTAAAATTATTACCTTCAATTAAGTCATATGACCATTTAGGATATACTGGTTGTTCAATCACTCTGGATTTTAAGAAGTCTTCTAAAGCATAGAAACCTCCTGTGGTATTACCATAGAATAGCCCATCCATTTCCATTCCCCAAATAATCTCATTAAATTCAGGGCTCTCCATTTCTTCTCTAACTTGACTTTCTAATAACAACCCTTCTTTAATTGCCATCTGGTAGGGAATACTACAAGCAAAATAAGGTTTATTGTCAGCCATATTATCAATATGCGATTGTACTGTTAGCCATAAGTCTTCTACTTTCATAGTTGCAGAAGATAAAGAAATCTCTTGGTTAGGTTCTATTAAGTCATTTCTTGTTTTATATTTATCTTTTGATAAAAATCTAGGTTGTCTAGGGGAAGCTTTAAACTTTCTCAATACAGATGCAATCATTTTGCTATCCATTCTTCCACTTTCGTCTAGTATAAGAACATGACATCTACCACCACGAGCATTGTCACTACTAGCAACTACTCTAATGACCGACCCATTCTTTAATGTAACTCTAGGCATATTGTCAGATTTACTTGGTGGTCTTGAACACTCTCTCCTAAAATTAATAGAGGAATGATAAATAGATTCTATTTTTAAAAACATTTCCATAGCCTGTGTCTTAGTTGCTGATGCAATTACTATTAAGCTTCCGGGAAACAGAATACCCCTAACAATTGCATATATTGCTGTCAAGAATGTTTTACCTAATCCCCTTGAAGCAATAAAAGTAAAGTAATTTGAAACCATCATCATAAATATCAGAAATGATTGAAATGGTTTCAATGTAATACCTAAATATTCTTTAACAAAAATATGTGGGAACAGTCTGTAATAACTAGCCCAAACAGCAACCTTACCTAGAAAATCTCTAGATGTTAGGTCTGTTTCCTTCTTGTTCTTTTTAATTTTATCGATGGGGAAGTTGTAAATTTTTTTCTTGTTCGAGTGCATTAATCATCAACTCTTTCCACCGTATATTTTTCTAACTCTTCTTCATACTCTTCAATCTTCTCTTTACCTAACATCTTCCTAATATGTCCTACAATCCATATGCCCACGTCTTTGTATATATTATTTCTTTCCCATTCGGAAAAGGGATCTGGCACAGGATCTTCAAACTCCCATTTTTCAATAAGAGTTCCAAAAGATTCTTGGCTGTCTGAAACATTCTTCTTTTGATTAGGTTTCATATTATTGTCATTAAGAATTTTTAATAGCCTTGTAGTCAGTTCGTCTATTGTTTTATTATGAACAAGTTTTTGTTCTTGCGACTCAGCTGATCTTTGTATGTCTCTTAGGTTTCTGATCTCTAATGTTGTCAAACATATCTGTTTAAGCAACTCTCTTGCTGATGGTGTCTCTACAGTAAAGGAATCCAAGTAGTCATCAAATGTTTTCGTTAGTAAGTAATATTCTTCTTGGGAATAATCTTTACCCCAGAACGATATATCATTTTCTGTTACCTTGTATGTAACCCATTCCATTTCTATTTCTTCTTTATCTTCAAGGTCACTAGCTTTGAGGTAATCATAAATCACATCGAAAAGTCCTAGTGCGTAACCCATGTCATCTGCATTGGTAAACTTAGGATTATTTTGTTTAGTGTAAGCATCTAAATATGTTTTAGTTGCTCTCTCTACACCTAGCTTATCTGTAACAACACTCTCATATAATTCCTTATCAAATCCTAAATCAATCTTAATACATATCAGAAAAACCGAAAGCATTATATCTTGATAGGCATTGTAATAATTTTTAGAAAGTTTTGATATACAAGACTTGCACACTGGAATATATCCTATCTCACCATAAATAGTATTCTCAGGTGCTTCATAAAAGTTTGAACTAGGATATTCTTTTCCATCTTTTGAACAAAAATGTTTTTCACTCATATTGTCACTCCTTTAATAGCATAGTGTAAACATTTGAGAGTATGGCTTCACCATCATAGTTTTCAAATATGGAAATCTTTTGGCTAGGTTTACTTGTCCTTCTAATTGACTTGGCATATTCATTTGCCCCAATTAAACTAGGGGACATTATTAAATCAATTGAATGTACTTCATCGTGGAAGTTTTTATGCAAGTGTCCCATAAACACTGCAGTAGGGAAGTCCTTTACCATAAGTGTTAAGTCTGGAATAATTGATCTCGGGTTGTCATGATGTCCATGAGAGAATAAGATTACACTATCAAATAATTCAGCTTTGCCGATTTCTAATTCTTGATGTGATCCTATATATGTATCTTTTATCTCTACTGAACTATAATCCTTAAATCTTTCTTTCAAATACCATTGAACAATCCTATTAAAGTTTTCTGCTTCAATGTGATCTTTTTTATTTTTGTTTGTTCTTGAATGATTATCTGTCACACTATAATATCTAATCTTATTTACTGAACTTGATAGGGTAGATAATATTTTCTCAATGTATTGTGCTACTGTCATAGTTTGTGATAATACATCACATTCTTCTATAACCCTAGTAGATACATGAATACTTCCACTAACTAAATCTCCTAAATTTAATACAACCAATTCATCTAGTTTGTTTTCCAAAATTATTTTTTTAGATTTCTCTATAAGGAGATTTATTCTTTCTACAAATATATCGTGATTAAATTGATTAGTGAAATCATCTATAAAGTCTCCATAGTGCCAATCAGATAAAGTCAGTACACCGATCTTCGATTTGTCTGTATGTATCAATTTACTTTCTTCTATCTCTATTGGGTCTAGGTTTTTAACCGTTTCAATTAGGACATCGTAAAGATTTTCTTCTCTTGCTACATCTCTAAGCATACTTCTATACTGTCTTAGAGCGTCTTGATTCCTAACCTTCTCTTTAAATAATTCTTCCTTTGCTGTTCTTAATTCTGTAATATACTTATCACTAGTCATATTACTCTCTATCGCCTCATCATAACCATCAATAAAAGCTATTGCATATTTTCTCCACTTTGATTCATCATAGCAATTTCCACTAGCATCATTGAGTAATCTACCTATCTCGTCATTAGATAAATTATATGCTTCTTTATTTCTATATAGTCTGATTTGATATTGCGTTAGAGTTTCTTCATCTCTCTTATTAAACTCCAATTAATTACTCCTTCTCATTTTTTTAAATCCATTGGTAAGGACACTAAGGGTTGAACTTAGGTTTACAGTTTTATGGACTGTTGTGTTTCCATTACACTATGCCCTTATATTATAACTCCCCCATTAGGTCATGCCTACCACAAGGGAAGGGGAGTGTTGTCATCTTTTATAATTCTTCTGGTTAAAATCTTATAATTTTATGTGGGAGTTTTTTTGGGTTACTCCCAAAACCTATGTGTAATTAAGTCTAGGAGGTAGACGTTAATTTATTTTTTAAGAAGTAGTTAGTACCAACTCAATGACTAATCGTCTTGTTGAGTTTTTTCTTTTTCCTTAGTCTCTCTCAATTCACTCTTGAACTCTCTGTTCTTTTTGGTTTGAGCCTGTTTCTTATTTTCTAGGTCATCTAAATAATCTAGATAGTCTTCATCCCAGAAAAGAGGTATTTTCAATTTTATCAATCCTTACTAAAAAATTTCTACAAAGACTTTACTAACTTCACTTCTAAAGTCATCAGCAAGGTAAACACATCCAAAGTGTTTGTTACCTTTTGCTTTTTGAACTAAAAGTTCTAACCCATTACTGCAAGATCCAAATTTGTTTTCTGCTTGACTTGAATCCCCAGTTACAATTAAAGCACTTCCTTCTCCAATTCTACTTCCTATTAGCTTGATAATCTTTTCATTAGAGTCTTCTGCCTCATCAAATATCACTAGGGTATTGGTTAGGTCTAGTCCCTTCATGTAATAAGGGATTTCCATAGCAACCCTTCCAGTGTGTACCATATTTTCAAATTCAAATATGTCTCCTTCAAAATGCTGTATAAAGGGCTGGAAGAATGATTGTATCTTATCTTCTTTATCCCCCTTTAGGAAACCTATTCTCTCTCCAGTACCTACTGGGTTTCTTACAAGAACTATTTTCTCATAAGGATAGTCTGATGATTTTAACATATCTAATGCAAGTCTAGTTGCAAGAAATGTTTTACCAGAACCAGCTGATCCATAGATTACTTTTATTTGAACTTCTTTATCTAGTAACAAATCAATGGCACAAGATTGTTCATCGCTTTTAGGTATAATAGATTTTTTAGGTGAGTGGATTAATGAAACATATTCAGATCCATTCCACTTAGCTTTATCTACTGTTAGGTCATCTTGTTTTATTATTATGTATTCATTAGTTGCACATTCAAAAACATTTTCTGTTTTAGAGTTATAGTACAAAGCTAATGTCTCCATTTCGTCTTCGTTGCTTGTATTTAATTTAATTGTTTTAAAACCACTATGTTTTTCACAACTCTCTGGGATCTCTACTATTGGGATCTCTAATATTTCTGCTCTTAGTTTCATCCCATAATCTAAAGTAACTAAGTGTGATCCATGTTGTTGGGCTACCAAGATAATTGTTTGATCATTATCCGTACCTTCCATATCTGCATCACATAGCCAATCGTTTGAGTGTTCCGAAATATATTTAATGGCTTTTCTTGCCTTATAAGCCTTTTCGTTATCTCTATTATCTTTAAGGTTATTAAGTTCGTCAGCTACTATAATGGGGAATATTATTTCATACTCCTCGCTTAGCTGTTCTAATACATCTATTCGTTCCATGAACACAGATGTATCAACTACTAAAGTTTGCACCAAGCACAAACATCTCCTTTTCTTATATTACAGGAAGGGGAGGATCTTCATTGAAGTATAAAATGTATTAATATATAATTTATCAATGTATCGATCCCTTTCCTGTTGTTGCTTATGAGAAGCCTTAGTGATAAGAAAGACGGATTGAGAAGTAGGCAATAACTACTTCTTCATATAGTATTGTTTCAGGAAGCTGTATTTGTCCTACTATTTTGCATTGTTTCCCTTTATTGTTATTCTGTACAATCAATACAGTAACTTCTTAATCCATCTTCTTTAGTTGCATCACTATAAAAGTAAAATTTTGTAGCAAGGTATATCTTTCCACATTTACTACAAGTTTTATATTTACCCCTCGCTATGTATGTGTAGTAGTAATCTTCATATATCTTTTCATAAGCATCTGATAGCTTTGTTACCATAGAATCAAAAGCACTATATATATGACTCCTACTTTTATTTAATTCAATTGCTATAGTCCCTAGACTCGCCTTGACCATATTACCTTTAGAATCCACTTGACCTTCTTTCAACTTGTCAAATATTTTCTTTTGCAGTTCGGTAAAGTTAGCTCCTTCTGCAAGGTCTATTATTTGATCAAAATAAACATCCATTGTTTCGCTATCACCTAAATAGCAAATCCCCTTAGTCAGTAGCTCAATGTTTTGTCTATCCAGAAGATCAATGTCTAGTCCATCACTACTATTTAAATCAGCCATTATTTCTGTCCAGATATTTTTATTGCTATTACTAGAGTTTAATGTTTCATAATGACTAGTCAGCATTGATAATATTTCTTTATCAAGTTTGATACTATTGTTTTTAGTATAGCCAGTAACTCTTCTTAATCTAGAATAGTCCTCGTATGTAGTGTAAGTATCTTCACCTTTTAAATTTTTGTATAAGAATACATGATCGTCAGAAATTTCGTGGCTAATTCTCTCACATTGTTTTTGAACTTCTGATATTGTATGTCTAGTTGAATTAGCAAAATTTACATAATCATATATGTAATCTGGCACATCATCTCTTTCAAGATAGCTTTGTATAGTTACCTTGATATTCTTTGAATTGCTATTTCTAATTCTATCTCTTTGGACAATAGGTTTGTATCTATGTTTTTCTAACATCTCAAAATTATCTTCAACAGTATAATTGTCATCAGCAATGTTAGGATCAAACAATAAATAATTAGAAACTGCATCCATACACTTAGCTATCTTTCTAACCCAACCAAAAGCATCATAGTCATTCCTACATTTTCTATAATAATAATCGTATCTCTCATTGAGCAATACAAGATATTTATCCCCAACGTATTCAGCAACTTTCATTTTATCTACTAAGTCTAGTTCGTAGTTTAGTTGTGAATATACTCCATCAATTAATTTTTGCGTTTCTCTGCTATCCAATTTATAACCATCCAATCTCCTTTTTTTTATTTTTTGCAAGAGATCTCTCTCTCCTTCTTGTTATATATATACCCACAGATTAATAGTCTAATCACTATTATTACACCCTTGATTTATGTAATGGATTCGGGGTATAATCATATTAAGGGGAGGTGAGTCTACTGAAAATAGCACAACTCATATCTGACAAAGAAATACAAAACTGGAAAGATAATGACAATATATTAATAGAAGCTGGTACAGGTAGAGGTAAAACATACTTCATACAGACTAAGCTATCTAAATATGCAAGAGAACATAATAAGAAAATATTATTCCTAGTGCATAGACTGTCATTGTTTGAACAGTTTCTTTTTGATATTACAAATAAGGGAGTAACGCAAACAATAGAAGTAAGAACATATCAATCAATAGAACACCAAAAAGAATATTTAGATTATGATTTTATAGTGTGTGATGAGTTTCATTACTTCGTAGGGGACTCCACTATGAACTTAAATACAATTAAGTCCTTTACTAAAATATTAGGCAGTAGAGGAATTAAAATATATATGTCAGCAACACCGGGCACAATAGTAGAATATTATCAGGAGGAACTAGGATTGGAAATAAAAAGATATTATTTAGAAGGCGATTACGAATACATAAGATCCTTAGTTTTTTATTATGGAATAAATGACATAAAAGAAATAATAGAATCGAGATTAAACTTAGGAAAGAAAGTAATGCTCTTTACAACATTTGGAAACAGAAGAATAGAATCTCTCTATGAAGAATTTGAAGAAGATGCTATGGTATATGTATCTAAATCAAATTCACTTTATCATTTAGTAGACGAACAATTAATAGATGAGCTCATTCAAACAAGAAAGCTTCCAAGAAATCTTTTAATAGCTACATCAGTAATGGATGCTGGGGTTAGTATAGAAGATGTAGATGCAGATACAATAATACTAGACGTTAAAGAAGATTATACCTTTACACAATGTTTAGGTAGAAGGAGAGTTTATGAGGGAGAAGAAATAGATGTCTATGTAAATATATTAAATAGAAACACCCTTGAACAAATAGGTAACAAATACAATTATGATCTAGAGAAATGTTTATGTTTTGAACAAGAAGGACTGCAAGAGTATGAAGAAAGATATGGCATAATTGATAGACAAACATTCCCTGTAAGGTTAGAGGTAGATTTAGCAGCTGGGAAAAGTGAAATTCTTTATAATCCATTTTACAGGATCAAATGCAAAGAAGAGGTAGAAAGAGTTTCTAATCTTATATTTGATACAGAAGCAGAAACAAGAAAAGCATATATCAGTCATGTATGTAATCTATTAAAAAGAAATCCATTCAACCACACAATAAAACCTAGATCAATAAAAAGATACACAAACAAAAAAGAAAACAATGCTAACCCAAAAGAAGAACTACAAGAATTTTTAGAAGAAAAAATAGATCAAGAAATCACAGAAGAAGATTTAGAAACAATAGGATCTTTATTAAGCTCAATAAAAAGAAAATCAAAACCAAGTCAAAAGACAATAAGAAAATATTTAAAAGACGATTACAACTTAAAATTAATAAGAAAATCTAAAAGAGAGAAAGGAGAAGTAATTAAAGTAAATATACTAACCGAAATTTAAAAAACCCCATACCCAAGCCATTTCAATGGTTACCAGAATGTAGACAAGTGTCTACATTTTTTTTTCGTCTGTAACCCTTGCAACCACTAAGACACAGAGCTTTTATACCCCAATTTGCTTCGGTAGACGAGCTATTATATATATAGTCAATGAATACACTCTCATTGGCTTTATGATTTTCAGTTTTATAATTCCACTAATTTATCGATATGTTAGATGACACCATTGTAAGTTTTAAATAATCTATCAGTATCATTGTAAATCACTTTAAATATTTTAATATCTTTACCCTATATTAATATAGTGATAAACGTAACACTTGAACAGTTGTGTGTAGTGATTTATGTGTTTTTAACATAATGACATTTACTACCAATCTTTATTAACCTTGCGATAATGCCTGTTCAACCAACTAACCCAATCAACCAATTCTTATTTACCCAATACATTTTTAACAGACTAAACAAGATTAAACTGTACATACTGTATGGGTACAAACCACACAGTCTTCCAAGAGTTATCCCAATCCCAGTAATAAAGCCATTTGTAGATTTGGTTAAGTTATGAATGGGTATTTTACTGGGTTACAGAGTTTGACTAATTTACCTTTTGTGCATGAACAAAAAGATGATTTGTATTTACTTTACTAATTGATTAACAATTAAAACAGATTGATGGTATGAAACCTTTTAAAACACACGTTTATCAATGTTCAAGACCACAAGTGTTATATCAATTACTAGAAATAGAAGGTTTGAAAAGATTAAAGGATTAGTAAATTAAATAAAGATCAAGATAGAAAGTGTATTACATATAGAATAAAAGTAATTTAGTTTTGTTTATGCTTACGAATATACAACTCCAAGATTGAATACGTATCTCTATTATATGATTATAAGGTAGGTGACTAGTAACATAGTCTTTATATTAAATATAGTAGAATAGAGTATCAGACTGGTTTGAGGATTTGATTTGTTTGTTGTGCATGCTGTATTTAATTAATATATAAGAATGATTATTTAGAATTAAAATCTAGTTTAGTTTTATAATGATTAGTTTTAAATTTGAGTTTGAAGATAGTTTTAAATGGGTTTGAGAAATTGAAAATAGGTCTTGAAAAATTAAAGATAGGTCTTGAAAGTGGTAACCATGATCCTTGCTGCCGGGTCAATAACCTTTAATAACTATAAATAAGCCGTATATAAACCTATGGTATAGGCTATAATTCAATTAATCTTAAGTGTATATAATAATAATGTTATATGCACCTCCTATTTTATAATAAAGAAGACTTTAAAAAAATCTTTAATAAAATATCATACCATTTAATAAACCTTTAAATACCTTTAAATACTTTTAACCTTTAATAAACCTTTTAATCTTTTATCTTTACTTTTAATCTTTTATATCTTTATATCTTTATATCTTTATATCTTTAATGTTTTATATCTTTAATCTTTTATATCTTTATATC
>CAZIGN010000009.1:0-38483 GCA_964538805.1 uncultured Lachnospiraceae bacterium | reverse complement strand
GAAACTAAAGATAAAGCAAGTAGCGAAGTTGAAAGTGAAAGTAAGAATAAAAAGGACAAAATAAATATACCTGACTTTTTTGAAAAAATCACAAACTTATTTGAAAAATATTCAGAAAAATATTATAATGTTAAAAGATTATTAGAATTAAATGATAGGGATATAAAATCTATTTCTTTTATTAAAAACAACGTTTTATTAATATTAAAACATATTATGCCAAGAAAAATAAAAGGAAAACTATATTTTGGATTTTCAGATCCTTCAAAAACTGGTTATACTTTAGGAATTATTTCAATCTTTAATAATCTTACTTATAAGAATTTTGATATTCAGGCAAATTTTCAAGAAGAAGCTTTAGAATGTGATTTTCGTGCAAAAGGAAGAATAAGATTAGTTAGTGTTATATTTATACTATTAAAGGTATATTTTAATAAAGGTGTTAAGCGCTTAATAAAGCGAGCAAAAAGAATAAAAAAAGCTATAAAAGCTTAATAGGAGGAAAAATGGCTGATAAGACGAATCTTGAATCAACAGTTAATGCACTTTTTAAAGGAATGGAAACATTTATAACAACAAAAACTGTAGTTGGTGAAGCTATACATATTGAAGATACAATAATACTACCATTAGTAGATGTTTCTTTTGGAATAGGTGCAGGCTCAACTTTCACAGACAAAAAAGACCATAACGGCGGTGGCATGGGAGGCAAGATGTCTCCAAGTGCAGTGCTAGTTATTAAAGACGGACAATCAAGATTAGTAAACATTAAAAACCAAGATTCTGTTACTAAGATTATAGATATGGTTCCTGATGTAATCAGTCGTTTTACTAAAAAGGCACCAAAAAAGAAAGACGAGAATGTTTCAGATGAAGAAATATTAAATGCTTTAAAAGAAGAAGCAAAAGAATAGATACTAACGAAAGGAAGATATACATAATTTTTAGTTATGTATAGGTAAATACATGGAAATTTCTTCACTTTTCAAAAAAGATAAAGCGGTGTTATCTTTTGAAGTGTTCCCACCTAAAAAAACAAGTAGTATTGATACAATATATAATACTCTTGGAGAGTTAAAAGATCTTTCTCCAGATTTTATATCAGTAACTTATGGTGCAGGTGGAAGTGCTGCTAATTTAATAACTAGTGAGATAGCTTCTCTTATTAAACATGAATATAATATAGAAACAATGGCACATTTAACTTGTGTTAATTCATCAAAAGAAGATATAGATGAACAATTAGATATATTTAAGCAAAAAGACATCACTAATATTCTCGCCTTAAGAGGTGATATTAACCCTGATTTAGAACCCAAAAAAGACTTTTTATATGCAAGTGATTTGGTATCTTATATAAAAACAAAAGGTGATTTCCATATTTCAGGAGCATGTTATCCAGAAGGACATGTTGAAACAGAAGACATAGTTTCTGATATTCATAATCTGAAAAAAAAGGTTGATGCTGGGGCGAGTCATTTAGTATCTCAATTGTTTTTTGATAATCAAAAGTTTTATGATTTTAAAGAAAAAACAAAGATTGCAGGAATTGATGTGCCAATTCAAGCAGGAATTATGCCTGTTGTTAATAAGGCTCAGATTGAAAGAATGGTTTCTTTATGTGGAGCTTCTCTTCCCTCAACTTTTACAAAGATGATGCAAAAATATGATACTAATCCAGAAGCTCTAAAAGAAGCAGGAATAGCATATGCCATTAGTCAAATAATTGACTTATTATCAAACGGTGTAGACGGCATACATCTTTATACAATGAATAATCCTGTAGTAGCTAAAAAAATCACTGATAGTATCAGAAAATTACTATAATAAAAAACGAACACGAAAGTGTTCGATTTTTTAACACACATCCATGAAAGGTAGCTATATATTTACAATTATATAGTCCATTAGGTAATATATGTCAGAATTTAATATTCAATTAGAAAATATAGATATAAGTGAAGCTTTAAGATATATGGGTTGGAAAAAAAATCAGCCAGATGAAATAATCTTAAACATTGTAAAAGAATGTGAAACAGAAGTTTTAAAAACTATAAAACCTAGATATTTATACAAAATATTTAATATAAATGAAGTACAAGAAGGTGTAGTTGTAGAAGATACTAACTTAACCCTAGCAAGTGAATCAATTAAAAAACATTTAAAAGGATGTACTAAAGCAGTATTCTTATGTGCGACTCTTTCTAGTGATATTGATAAATTAATAAGAAAACATGAAACGACTAATATGCTGTATGCAATGGCGATAGATGCTCTTTCTAATGCGGCAATTGAACAAATATTAGATATAGTACAAGAAAAAATAAAAGAAGAATTAAAGATTTACAAACTGAATTTCAGATTTGGTATAGGATATGGTGACTTATCCTTATCATATCAAAAGCCATTTTTAGATATTATGAATGCAAGCAAAATAATCGGTCTAAATGTTAATGAAAACAATCTTTTAACTCCAAGAAAATCTGTCACCTGTATTATGGGTATGAAAAATCAACTAGAGGATTATTCTGGAAGTATAGACATAGTGTTGCCAGAAAAAAAAGAGTCAGCTTCTGGATGCGCAAATTGTAATCTTAATTCAAATTGTAATTTTAAAAAGGAGGGTACGGATTGTGGACTTTAATACATTACTAAAAAAAGATTTTATAATTCTTGATGGTGGAATGGGAACGATGTTATTTAATGGCGGACTAAAACTTGGAGAATTACCAGAAATCTTTGCTATTAATAACAAAGAAGTTGTAATTGACATACATAAGCAATATATTAATTCTGGCTCAGATATTATATATACTAATTCTATAGGAGCAAATAGATACAAACTAAAGGATACAAATTATACGGTAAAAGAAGTGGTAGAAAATGCTATTTCAAATGCTAAAGCAGCTTGTAAAAACACTGATACTTTAGTAGCTTATGAAATGGGCCCAATAGGAAGAATGTTAGAACCAACAGGTAATTTAAGCTTTGAAGAAGCGTATGATATGTATAAAGAACAAATACTAGCAGCAACAGAGGCTGATTTAGTTGTTATAGAAACTATAACTGATTTGTTAGAGGCTAAAGCTGCAATACTTGCAGTGAAACAAAACTCTTGCCTTCCTGTTATCTGTACTCTTACCTTTGAAAAAAACATGAGAACATTTACTGGCGCATCAATAGCTTCAACGGCTATAACACTTGAAAGTATCGGTGCAGATGCAATTGGTATAAATTGTTCTTTAGGTCCAAAAGAAATGTATGAAATGGTAAAGTTATATAAGTCATATACAACTCTTCCATTAATAATTAAACCTAATGCAGGTCTGCCAGATCCAAATACTGGTGAATTTACAATAACTGCTGATGAATTTGTTCGAGAAATGGAACCAATTGCAAGACTAGGTGTGAAATTTTTAGGTGGGTGCTGTGGTACTACGCCAGAATTCATAAAAAAACTTTCAGACATGATTAAAAATTTTGATATAAATGAAGTAGAACACATAGAAGCTTTTAATAAAGATTTTACAATTTGTTCTTCCGTTAAAACAGTAAAAATAGATCAGCCTAGAGTAATCGGTGAAAGAATTAATCCTACAGGTAAAAAATTATTTAAAGAAGCCTTGTTAAATAATGATATGGCGTATATTTTAAATCAAGCGCTAGAACAAGTTAGTGCCGGCGCAGATATTCTTGATGTTAACGTTGGACTACCTGGTATTGATGAAAAAGAAATGATGGTTAAAGTTATAAAAGAACTTCAAGGCATAGTTGATACTCCACTACAAATAGACTCAACAAAACCTGATGTAATAGAAGCCGCACTTTTTGTTTATAACGGTAAACCTATAGTAAACTCAGTAAATGGCGAAGAACAAGTTTTAAATGAAATACTGCCAATTATTAAAAAATATGGTGCAAGTGTTGTAGCTTTAACTTTAGATGAAAATGGTATTCCTGAAAAAGCAGAAGAAAGATTTAAGATTGCTCAAAAAATAGTTGAAAAAGCAGCCGAGTTTGGAATAAGAAAAGAAGATATAATAATCGATTGTCTTGTTTTAACAGCTTCTGCAAAACAAGATGCTGTTTTAGAGACAATTAAAGCAGTAAAGATGGTTAAAGAAAAACTAGGTGTAAAAACGGTATTAGGCGTTTCAAATATTTCTTTTGGGCTACCGGATAGAGAACTTATAAATAAAACATTTTTAACAATGGCCTTAAATAATGGTCTGGATTTACCAATTATTAATCCAAACAATGAAGCTATGATGGATTGTATTAGAGCTTTTAAAGTACTTAGTAATATTGATGTTAATTCTCTAGAATATATTGATAATTTCAACAAGAAAAAGGCAAATATTGATCCATCACAGGAAAGTAATATTAACCAATCAAACGAAAATATGACTTTAGAATATGCCATAGACAAAGGATTAAAAGCAGATGGAGGAAGAATTACAAAAGAATTATTAAAAACTACAGACTCTATGGTTTTAGTTAATGAAATATTAATTCCTGCCTTAGATAAAGTTGGTAAATTGTTTGAAGAGGGGAAAATATATTTACCACAGCTTATCCTCTCAGCAGGCGTTGCACAAGAAGCATTTAAAGAAATAAAAGAAAAAATGATTCTAAATGATACTGTTTTAACTAGTAGAGGTAAGGTTGTTTTAGCAACAGTAAAAGGTGATATTCACGATATAGGAAAAAATATAGTTAAAGTTTTATTAGAAAATTATGGCTTTACAGTTATAGATTTAGGAAAAGATGTAGATCCTATGTTAGTTGTAAATAAAGCCATAGAACATAAGGTTAAGCTTGTAGGTTTATCAGCTTTAATGACAACAACTCTATCATCTATGGAAGAAACTATAAAATTAATTAGAGAACATAACGTTGATTGTAAGGTTGTCGTTGGTGGAGCAGTACTAACAAAAGATTATGCAATGCAAATAGATGCAGACTTTTATGCCAAAGATGCCAAAGAATCGGTTGATATTGCCAAATTAGTTTACGAAAGTTAAAAAAGTGCTTGCAAAAGATGCTACAGTTTGATAAAATATATCGTGTTGTAGGTCTATGATATGACCTAGTTTTATTTTAAGGAGGTGCTACTATGGCAAAATGTGCTGTTTGTGAAAGAGCTGCTCACTTTGGGAACGCTGTGAGCCATTCTAATAGAAAAACAAATAAGATGTGGAAGGCTAACGTTAAATCAGTAAAAGTTAATTTTAACGGAGCTACAAAAAAGATGTATGTTTGTACATCATGTTTAAAATCTGGACTTGTAGAACGCGCTTAATCTTATTGTAATTGAGTATTCGAATGCTTTAATTAAAGAACTTCAATTAATTTGAAGTTCTTTTTTAAATTGTAATCTCATTTTTTATAATAAGTCATATTGCAAATTTTGTATTATATATTAAATAAGTATTAAAACTACATATAGACGAGTAGATAATGCTTTATTTTTAGCAAAAAGATGATATAATACAAATACATGCAAATAAACATTTGTAAAATGGAGGTATAAAGATGAAAGGTAAAATGACTAATCCTTTAGGAAAAGTATTGATTGACCCAGCCGTTATAGCAAAATATGCAGGAACAACTGCAATTGAGTGCTTTGGAATAGTAGGAATGGCTACAGTAAGCGTAGCTGATGGACTTGTTAAATTATTAAAAAGAGATAGTTTAGCAAAAGGAATAAATGTAGAGATTAACGAACATAATGAAATAACAATTAGTTTTCACGTAATTGTATCTTATGGTGTTAGTATTTCAGCAGTAGCAGATAATTTGATATCAAGTGTTACATATAAAGTTGAAGAATTTACAAGTATGAAAGTCAAAAAAATCAATATTTATGTAGAAGGTGTCAGAGTTATTGACTAAGCTATACCCAAAGATATTAAGGAGGAACTAATTGTGGTTAGAACTACTATAGATAGCCATATGCTAAAAAAGATGTTTTTAGCAGGTGCTAAAAATCTTGAAGTAAAAAAAGAATGGATTAATGAACTTAATGTATTTCCTGTTCCAGATGGTGATACAGGAACTAATATGACATTGACAATTATGTCTGCAGCTAAGGAAGTTAGTCTAATTGAAGAGCCAACGATGGAGCAAATTGCTAAGGCTATATCTTCAGGATCGTTAAGAGGAGCTAGAGGTAATTCGGGTGTAATATTATCACAGTTGTTTAGAGGGTTTACAAAAGAGATAAAAGATCATGAGTTTATAGATGTTAAAGTATTAGCTAATGCTATGGAAAGAGCTGTAGAAACGGCTTATAAGGCAGTAATGAAGCCTAAAGAAGGTACTATTTTAACAGTTGCAAGGGGAGCTGCCGATAAAGCACTTGAACTTTCTTCTAAAAATACTGACTTAGAAGTAGTTTTGCATAAAATTCTAGAACATGCCGAATATGTTTTATCACAAACACCAGAGATGCTACCAGTATTAAAACAAGCAGGTGTTGTGGATTCAGGTGGTCAAGGTTTAGTAGAAGTATTACGTGGTGCAATTGATGTGTTTATGGGAAAAGAAGTCAACCTAGACTTTGATGCAATAAAGCCTACAGTTGTTATTAGTTCAACAACTACAAAAGAACCGTATGACATTAAATTTGGCTACTGTACAGAATTTATAATAATGGTTGAAAAAGAATACAATCATAAAACCGAATTAGATTTTAAAGCATATTTAGAATCAATAGGTGACTCAATTGTTGTAGTCTCTGATGATGATATCGTTAAAGTTCATGTACATACTAATAATCCTGGACTTGCAATACAAAGAGCATTAACTTATGGTTCTTTAACAAGTATGAAGATTGACAATATGAGAGAAGAACATGAAGAAAAGCTTATAAAAGATGCACAAAAGATTGCAATGCAAGAGAAAGAAAATGATAAATTAAAAGCTAGTTTAGAACCTAGAAAAGAAGTTGGATTTGTATCTGTATCAATTGGTAATGGAATTGGTGAGATATTTAAAGGACTTGGCGTTGACTACATAATAGAAGGTGGTCAAACTATGAACCCTAGTACCGAAGATATGCTAGAGGCAATTGAACATGTAAATGCTGATACAATATTTATACTTCCTAATAATAGCAATATTATACTTGCTGCTAATCAAGCAAAATCACTTACAGAGGATAAAAACATTATAGTAATTCCTTCTAAAACTGTGCCACAGGGAATTGCTGCAATTATAAATTTCATTCCAGGTAAATCTGATGCAGAGAATGAACAAAAAATGATTAGCGAAATGTCAAAAGTAAAAACAGGACAAGTTACATACGCTGTAAGAGATACAGTTATAGATGATAAAACAATAAAACAAAATGATATAATGGGAATTGCTGATAAAGGAATTGTTGCTGTCGGAAATGATATAAAAGCTACAACAATTGATTTGATTGATAATTTAGTTGATGATAACTCAGAACTTATTAGCATTTATTATGGTCAGGATGTTACATTAGAGGATGCAAACGAACTACTTTTAGAGTTAGAAAGCATTTATTCTGATATTGATATAGAATTAAACCCGGGAGATCAGCCAGTTTATTACTATGTTGTTTCAGTTGAATAGTTAGAATTTAAGGCTGTTATAAAAGTGTTTTACTTTTATAACAGCTTTATTAAATAAAGGAGTGAGGTTTTATGAAATTGAGTCAAATAAAAGGCATCGGTGAAAAAACAGAAGCCTTATTTAACAAACTTAATATTTATGATACATTAGATCTTTTGTTTTATTTTCCTATTAATTATGAGGTGTTTGAAAAAATAGTACCTATTAATGAAATAGAAGACGAAGGTATATATGCTTTATATGGTAGCATCATTACTAAGGTTGAAATAATAAAAAGAGGTAAATATCAAATTTTATCAACTACTTTAAAAGACAGTAATAATAATGTTATTAAGCTGTCTTGGTTTAATATGATATATTTAAAGAATTTGCTTAACTTAGGAACTAGATTAGTTGTAAGAGGACGAGTTTCTAAAAAATTTGGAACGTTTACCCTTGAACAAGGAAGTATCTATAAGTTTGAAGATTATGCTAGTAAAATAAATCAAATGCAGCCAATATATTCTAAAACAAAATCACTCTCGAATAAAACTATCATAAAAGCAGTTCAAACGGCATTAAACACCGAGTTTCTCTCTGATTATGTCCCTTATTACATAAGAGAAAAAGAAAATCTTCTTCCTCTAAATGAAGCTCTTAGGATGATACATTTTCCAGAAGACAAAAACGAGCTCTTAGAGGCTAGAAAAAGATTGTCTTTTAATGAACTTTTTTTATTTATAATTTCTATGAAAATATTAAAAGATACAATACAAAACAAAGAAAATAAGTTCGATTTTAAGGATTTTTCATTGTCTGAAAGTATATTAAACAATCTACCTTTCAAACTGACTAAAGCACAAGATAGAGTATGGAATGAAATAAAAGATAATCTTACAAAAAGAAGTGTTATGAATAGACTAATTCAAGGTGATGTTGGTTCTGGTAAAACTATAATTGCATTTTTAGCAATGCTTTCATCTGCCTATAATAATTATCAATCGGCACTTATGGTGCCTACTGAAGTTCTAGCAAGACAGCATTATAAGGCACTAAGACAACTAATGAATGAGAACAATTTACATTATAAAGTAGTATTGTTAATTGGTGCAATGAGTGCAAAAGAAAAAAAAGAAGCAAAAGAGATTATTAAAAATGAATCCAATGTACTTATTATTGGTACACATGCGCTAATTCAAGAGGATGTAATTTATAATAATTTATCTCTAGTTATAACTGATGAACAACATAGATTCGGCCTAAGACAGCGAGAACTCTTAGCTTCAAAAGGTGAGAACCCTAATCTTATAATTATGAGTGCCACACCAATACCACGAAGTCTTGCTTTAATAATATACGGTGATTTAGACATTTCAATAATTGATGAGTTACCCGCTGAAAGATTACCTATTAAGAATTGTGTGGTTGATACTTCCTACCGAGAAAATGCGTATAAGTTTATAGAAAAAGAAGTTTTAAATAACAGGCAATGTTATATCATTTGCCCTTTAGTGGAAGAATCAGAAACACTTGACGTAGAAGATGTCGTTAGTTATTCAAATGACTTAAAGCAAAGACTAGGTCCTTCTATATCTATAGATTATATACATGGTAAAATGACTTCTGAAAAAAAAGAAGAAATCATGGATGAATTTATCAACAATAAAATTCAAGTTTTAGTTTCTACAACAGTAATAGAAGTTGGAATAAATAATAAAAATGCAACAGTTATGATGATTGAAAATGCAGAAAGATTTGGATTGTCTACGCTTCACCAATTAAGAGGAAGGGTAGGAAGAGGAGAACATCAATCGTATTGTATATTTATAAGTGGAACAAAAAATAAAGATACAATGGAAAAACTAAGTGTGCTTGCGCAGTCAAATGATGGATTTTATATTGCAAAAAAAGACTTAGCTACTAGGGGCCCTGGAGATTTTTTTGGATTAAGGCAAAGTGGTGAGTTGGATTTTAAGATATCTGATATAATGACTGACTCAGAAATGATTTATAGGATTCAAAACATAGCTTGTGAATTACTTGATAATAAAAACCTTATTAATGATGAAGAATGGAAACTTATATATGATAAAATCAAAAACAAAGTTAAAGTTTACTAATCTTATTGTTATTATTTTTTAAAAGTGATATATTAAATATGTTTTATTTTTGTTGTTTTTTTACGTATGAATTATCATGCAAGTAGATTATTATATAAGAAATATTTTACATAATTAATATACATATAAGTAATTTTGATAAATAACGGAGGATTTTATGAAGATAGTAGTTTTAGCAGGTGGTATAAGTACAGAAAGAGAAGTATCAATAAATACAGGCATTATGGTTTATAAGGCTTTAAGAAAAAAAGGGCATGATGTTGTATTTATAGATGTCGTTACTGGAATAAATACATTAGATTATAAAAAAGCGTTTACTAGTGAATATGATTTTGATAAAGAAATTAAAGAAGTTATTAATAATAACAAAAAACTAGATAATATTAAAAGTAATATGACGGAGTTTTTTGGCAGAGGTGTTATAGAAAACTGTAAAGAGGCAGATATCGTATTTATGGCTCTACATGGAGAGAGTGGAGAGAATGGTAAAGTGCAGGCAACTTTTGATTTGTTAGGCATAAAATATACTGGTTCTTCTCCCCTTGCAAGCGCAATAGCAATGGATAAAGGTATCACTAAGAAGATTCTTACTGCATCGGGAATTAAGATGCCTATAGGAATAACAATAAATAAAGAAGAATTTGATTTGTCAGATGTTTTAGATAAAGTATCTTTTCCTTGTGTTGTAAAACCATGTTGCGGTGGTTCAAGCGTTGGTGTTTATATAGTAGAAACAGAAGAAAAACTTGAAGAAAAGATAAGGGAAGCTTTTAAGATTGAAGATGAATTAATTATTGAAGATTATATAAAAGGCAGAGAATTTTCTGTTGGTGTGGTCGATAATATTGCTTACCCAGTAATAGAGATTATTCCATCTGAAGGTTTTTATGATTATGTTAATAAATATGAGCCAGGCAAAACCCTAGAAATATGCCCAGCACAAATCAATAAAAACCTCGAAGATGCTATGAAAGAACTTGCAAAAAAAACAGGCGAAGAATTAAAATTAGAAGCATATTATAGAGTTGACTTTTTACTTAAAAACGATGATATAAATGAGCTTTATGTACTAGAAGCAAATACTTTACCAGGAATGACATCTACAAGTTTAATTCCACAAGAAGCTGCTGCATTAAATATTAGCTTTGAAGACCTTTGTGATAATTTGATAAACATTTCTATGAAGAAATATTCAAATGTAAACGAAGGTTTGATTAGCTTTAATGATATAAAAAAAGCATGTAACGGAACATTTGTAGGTAATAAAGAATTGTTAAATTCTTATATTAATGGTGTTTGTATCGACAGTAGAAAAGCAGAAAAAGGATTTCTATATGTTCCATTTAAAGGTGAAAAAGTAGATGGTCATGATTACATATCTTCGGCGTTTTCTAATGGAGCAATACTTACTTTATCTGAAAAAGATTTGCCTGATGCAAAATTTCCTTATATAAAGGTTGAGTCTAGTATGAAAGCTATACAAGAAATAGCAAAGTCATATAGAGACACATTAAACGTGAAAATAATTGGTATAACTGGCAGTGTTGGAAAGACAAGTACTAAAGAAATTGTAGCAGCAACTTTAAGTTCAAAGTATAAAGTTCTAAAAACAGAAGGTAATTATAATAACGAAATAGGTCTACCTTTAACCATATTTAAAATAAAAAAAGAACATCAAATTGCTGTACTTGAAATGGGAATAAGTGATTTTGGTGAAATGGATCTTTTAAGTAGCATTGCTAAGCCTGATATATGTGTAATTACTAATATCGGAGCTTGTCACTTAGAAACACTAAAAAATCTAGATGGAGTTTTAAAAGCTAAAACAGAGATGTTTTTACATATGAAAAAAGATGGAATAATATTGTTAAATGGAGATGACCCTAAACTTAGAACAATAACAAAGTATCAAGGAATAACTCCTGCTTTTTACGGTTTAAATGATAATAATGACATTTTTGCAAACGAGATAAAATCCCACGGTCTAAAAGGAATCTCTGCAAAAATCTTTGATAAAAAAAATAATAAAAGACACGAAGTTTTTGTAAATATACCTGGCATGCATATGATATATAACGCACTTGCAGCTGTATTTATTGCAAAATATTTTGATATGAGTCATGAAGATATTGAAAAAGGATTAAAAACTTTAAAACCAGTTTCTGGAAGAATTAATATAATTAATTCAAAAAACAATCTTACAATAATAGATGATTGTTATAATGCAAATCCTACTTCAATGAAAGCTTCTATAGATGTATTAGATTTAGCCAATACAAGAAAAGTTGCAATACTAGGAGATATGTTTGAATTAGGAGAAAACGAAAAGTCTCTTCATAAAGAAATAGGAGAGCACCTAAACTTAAAAGATATTGATGTATTAGTAACTATAGGAAACCTTAGCAAACACATATATTCTTCAGAAAAAAAACTTTCAAAAGACAACAAGTTTTATTTTGAAAATATCGACGAGTTTTTAAATAATTACACATCATTTATAAAAGAAAATGATACTATATTAATTAAAGCCTCTAATTCTATGAATTTTAAAAGAATTGTTGAAGCTTTGGTTTAAGCAAATAAAAAAAGCCATTTAGGCTTTTTTTATTATTAATTAATAGGTTTCTTTTGAATTAAAACATCTAAAACATGTGCTATATAATCTCCAATAAGGAAAGGTTCTTCTATAAACATAGGCAACAATTCGAAATATGTCGTTTTATCATGATAATCTATCTTGAAATATGGTTTGATAACCTCTTTTTCTTGTGGTAAAAATTGACCTGTTTTTTTGCTGTAGCAATTTGCTGCTTTTGCTCTTGTTCTATAGTCTTTGTCAACATAAAATGCAACACTCTTATGGATTGAAGTGTCTTCGTTTGGAAGATAATAATAATCTTTGTAATTTGGATAAAAAAACTTCAACTCATCAGTATGAAGCTTAACTCTTATTTTTGCAGTATTATTACAAACTGTTATGTAATATGGACCATAACCATAAGAAATTCTTTTTGGCACAGCTAGGTTTAGAGAAAGCTCTATTATAACTTCTTTTTTGTTGAAAAATTCAATATCTTTGTAATTTTCAACCTTAATATTTACAATTTCATAGTTGTTATCAAAAAGACTAAGATATGAGTAAATATTTGATATTGATAACATGCCTAATAAGTCTTCTCGATTATGTAACATCATATATTCATACAACTCTTCATCACTTTCTAACAAATAATTATTATAAAGTGTTATTAAATCATAACCAGAATAAAAATCCTGCCTTTTTATATCAAAGAATTGTTCTAGAGTTTTTTGTTTTAAGTTTGTAAGTTTTAATATATTCTTAAGCTTTGAAGCGGTTTTATAAAGATCAATACTTGTTATAGAATTAAAGTCATAATCTAAACCATAATGTTGACATTTGTTTTTTATATAAGGTATATCAAAGCCCTCACCATTATAATGTATCAGGCAATTCTTTTTACTTAATAACTTTAAAAATTCTTTTATAATTAAGACTTCTTCGGATTTGTCTTCGGCAAACCATTGCTTTAAAATTATATGATCATCTTTTTTAAAAAGGCAGCCTATTATATAACATACGGTAGTAGTAGGGCTAAAGCCTGTTGTTTCTATATCAAATAACATCCAGTTTTTTGATGCATCTTCGTTTTCATCAGATAAAAATAAGAGATTCAGATTGCTTTTTTTTATTTTTTTTGTAAATGTTTTCAAATCCAACTCCTATCCGTGATAAATCACTTTATTTTAGTACTATAATTTTATCACGAAAGCACTTTTTTATCAATTTTAAAAGTTTAAAATTGTATAACTATTGTTTATTTATATGAATTGTATTATGATACTAAAGTAGTCATTTTTCCTTACTATAGTTGAAGTTTGTGATATTTTTGACAATTAATTTTATTAAAAAATATATTAAAGAAAGGTCTGTTGAAAATTATTTTTCAAGTTATTATTTGTAACAGATAAAGGTAGTAATATGTCGATTTTAACCTTTAAAGGTGGTATTCATCCTTATGAAGGAAAGAATATGTCAAAATCAAAAACAATTAGAGAATTGTTACCTGTTGGCAACTTGGTTTTTCCCGTTTCTGGCCACATAGGAGCACCTGCTATTCCTATAGTTAATGTTGGCGATTATGTTTTATGCAATCAGCTAATAGCAAAACAAAACGGTAATGTTTCAGCTAATATTCACTCTAGTGTATCAGGAACGGTTGTTGCAATAGAAAAAAGATTGGTAGCTAATGGTAGTTTTGTAGATTCAATTATTATAGAAAATGATAATGAATATAAAGAACAACTAATTACTGATTATAGAAAATTAGATGAACTTAGCAACTCGGATATTATTGATTTAATAAAAGATAGCGGAATTATTGGACTTGGAGGTGCTGGTTTCCCAACGCATGTAAAACTGAGTCCTAATAATCCTGATGATATAGAGTATATAATTGTTAACGGTGCAGAATGTGAGCCATATTTAACATCTGATTATAGACGAATGACTGAAGATCCTGATCGTTTAGTTGAAGGCCTTAAAATAATCTTAAAACTCTTTCCAAATGCAAAAGGAATAATAGCAATAGAAGACAACAAGCTAGATGCGGTTGTTAGGCTTAAACAAATTGTAAAAAAAGAACCTAAAATAGAAGTTAAGAGCGTTTATACAAAGTATCCTCAAGGTGCAGAGAGAGTTCTAATATATAGTCTTACAAAAAGAGAATTGAATTCTTCTATGCTACCTGCACAAGTTGGTTGTATTGTTCATAATATAGATACAGTTTTTGCAATATATAATTCCGTAGTCATGAAAAAGCCCTTAACACAAAGGATAATTACAGTCACAGGAAATGCGATAAAAAGACCAGCTAATTTTCTCGTAAAAATAGGAACAAATTTAGAAGAGGTAATAAAAGCAGGCAAAGGTTTTAAAACCGAGCCAGAAAAGATTATTGTTGGTGGTCCTATGATGGGAATTTCCATTTATGATACCAATATACCAATAACTAAAAGTGTCTCTGCTGTTGTTGCATTTATTAAAGATGAAGTAAGTGCTGTTTCGGAATCTAATTGTATTAACTGTGGACGTTGTGTTGATGTATGTCCTGGTAGAATTATGCCTACTAGAGTTGCCGAGTTTGCAAGAAGAAAAGATGAAGAAATGTTTTTAAAGTATGATGGTTTAGAGTGCTGTGAGTGTGGTTGTTGTTCATACATTTGTCCGGCAAAAAGAGATTTGACACAATCTATTAAAGTAATGCGAAGAAGTATTTTAAGTAAAAACAAAAAATAACATAGACGAAAGAGAGATAAAGTTTTTATGAGTAATATGTATAAAGTATCATCTAATCCACATATTAGAGACAATGAAACTACAAGTGGTATTATGCTAGATGTTTTAATTGCACTTTTGCCTGCAACTTTTTTTGGGATTTATCACTTTGGTTATAAGGCGGCTATTTTACTTGCAGTTACAATTCTAGCAAGTGTTGCTACAGAGGCTATTTATCAATTTTTTATGAAAAAAACAGTTACAGTAGGAGATTTTAGTGCTGCATTAACAGGTCTTTTATTAGGGCTTAATCTTCCTGTAGGACTACCTATTTGGATGGCTGTTTTAGGAAGTGTTTTTGCAATATTAATAGTTAAGCAAATATTTGGTGGATTAGGTCAAAACATTATGAACCCAGCGCTTGCAGCTAGAGCTTTTCTTGTTTTATCTTTTGGAACAAGTATGACAAAATTTACTCTTGATGGAATTACCCAGGCTACGCCTTTAACATTATTAAAAGAAACTAGTAACCCTGAAAATTTAAAAGAAATGTTTATAGGTTTAACAGCAGGAACAATTGGTGAAGTGTCATCTGTGGCTTTATTAATTGGGGCACTATATTTAATAATAAAAAGAATTATAGACATAAGAATTCCTTTTGCGTTATTATCTAGTTTTAGTCTTTTCATAATTATCTTTAGTGATAAACCTTTTGATATTCAATTTTTAGCTGCTCATGTTTTTGGCGGTGGATTACTACTAGGTGCATTTTTTATGGCAACAGACTATGTTACAGCGCCTATTACAAGAAGAGGCAAATGGTTATATGGAGCTATTATTGGACTTTTAACAGCTATATTTAGGATATACGGGCCTAGTGCTGAGGGAATGTCTTTTGCAATTATTTTTTCAAACTTGTTAGTTCCATTAATAGAAAAAATTACTGTAACTAGAGGTTTTGGAAGAAAAGGAAAGGTGGCTAATTAATGAAAGAAATCATAAAAAACTCTTTAATCTTATTGATTATCACTTTGATTGCAGGAATAAGCATTTCATTTGTGTATGAATTAACTAAAAATCCTATAAAAGAAAATGAAAACAAAGTTAAAAACAAAGCTTATTTAAAAGTTATCCCTGATGGAAAAGATTTTAAAAATATTGATTTTAGTAAAGATGCTATTAACGAATTCTTGAAAAATAATAATATTAATACAGAGTTTAATATCATAGATGAAATAGTAAGCGCTCATGATAAAGAGGATAAAATTATAGGATATTGTATAACAGTAACTAATAAAGAAGGTTATGCTAATGATATTCAATTTACAGTGGGCATTTTGATTGATGCTACAATAAAAGATATATCAATTTTAAAGCTTAGTGAAACTCCTGGGCTTGGAATGAAAGCAAAAGATGATGTTTTCTTGACAGAGTTTAAAAACAAAAAAGTCAAAGCTTTTGTGGTTTCAAAAGAAAAAAGTGAAAAAGATGAAGAAGTAAGCGCAATAACTGGTGCAACAATTACAAGTACTGCATTTGTTAATGGTGTAAATAGTGCTATCATTGCCTTTGATTATATAGTATCTAATATTCAAAAAGAAAATATAACTACAGATTCTACTCTTTTAAATGAAACAACAACTTTAAATACCGAAGAAACTACATTAAATCAATAAACAAAAACTTAGATAATGGAGGTTTTAATGAATATAATTAAAGAAAGATTATTAAATGGAATTATTAAAGAAAACCCTATACTAGTTATGATGTTAGGAATGTGTCCTACACTTGCAGTAACAACTTCTTTGACTAATGGCTTGGGCATGGGCCTAACAACTACTGTGGTTTTGATTATGTCAAATATTTTAATCTCATTACTTAGAAATATAATTCCATCAAAAGTAAGAGTTCCTTCCTACATTGTAATAATAGCCAGTTTTGTAACCATAGTACAGTTTTTACTAAAAGCTTACCTTTCTGATATTAATGATGCACTAGGAATTTATATACCTTTAATAGTTGTAAACTGTATAATTTTAGGAAGAGCAGAAGCCTATGCATCAAAAGAAAACGTTTTAGCATCAGCATTTGATGGAATAGGAATGGGGCTAGGCTTTACCTTTGGATTAGCTCTTTTAGGAAGTTTTAGAGAAATATTAGGATCTGGTGAAATTTTAGGACATTATATCTTGCCTTCTAATATAGAACCTATAAGAATATTAGGGCTAGCACCTGGAGCATTTTTTGTTCTAGCAACTCTAGTTGCAATACAAAATAAGGTGAAATTAGTATTGAACAATAAAAACTCAACAACTACTTGTGATTGTAGTAATGGTTGTACTGCTTGTAAGACTTCTGTAAAATAAGAATTTGAGAAGTAAATAAACTAATAAACTAATGAATTTATAAATAAACATAGAAAGGTACAAACTATAATGAAAGAATTATTAATCATTTCCGTAGGTTCTGCTTTAATAAATAATGTAGTATTAAATCAATTTTTAGGTTTATGCCCATTTCTTGGTGTATCAAAAAAAGTAGGTACTGCCTCAGGTATGGGTGGAGCTGTTATATTTGTTATGGCAATAGCTTCTGCAATTACTAGTCTGATATATACTTTTTTACTAAAGCCTTTAAATTTAACGTATTTAATGACAATAGTATTTATTTTAGTGATAGCAGCCTTAGTTCAGTTTGTTGAAATGGTACTCAAAAAATCTGCTCCACGTCTTTATAAGGCTCTTGGAGTATATTTGCCTTTAATAACAACAAATTGTGCAGTGCTAGGTATAGCTATATTAAATGTTCAAAATAACTATTCGTTTATTGAAAGTATTGTAAATGGAGTTGCTACCGCTGTTGGTTTTACTATTGCTATTGTTATAATGGCAGGAATAAGAGAAAAGATCGAATACAATGATGTTTCTCCTGCTTTTAAAGGCTTACCACTAGTGTTGCTTACTGCAGGCTTAATGGCTATGGCTTTTTCAGGTTTTGCAGGTCTTTTATAGTTATAAATAAAACAATTGGAAGGAAAGGTATAATAATGGATATTGGCCATATTTTAACGGCTACTTTATTAGTTGCTGCTGTTGGTTTTATAATAGGAATTTTACTTGGATATGCAGGTAAAATATTTCATGTTGAAGTTAATGAAAAAGAGTTAAGAATAAGAGAAGCATTACCTGGTAATAATTGTGGAGCTTGTGGCTATCCTGGTTGCGATGGATTAGCAGAAGCTATTGCAAAAGGAGAAGCTCCTTCAAATGCCTGTCCTGTTGGAGGTAAAGAAACAGCAATAAAAGTTGGTGAGATTACTGGTGAAATATGTGATGTGATCAGAACAACAGCATTTGTGAAATGTGCAGGAGATTGTGACAAAGCAAAAAATAAATATGAATATAGTGGCAGCCAAAGCTGTGCAGATGCAATTGCAGTAACTGGAAGTGGTCCTAAATCATGTGAATATGGATGTATGGGTTTTGCTGATTGTGTAAGAGCATGCGCTTTTGATGCGATTTTTATAATTAACTCTATAGCTTATGTGGACAAAGAAAAATGTGTTTCTTGTGGTAAATGTGTTATTGCCTGCCCTAAAAATCTAATAGAAATAGTTCCATATCATAGTAATCAAAAGGTAATGTGTAATTCTAAAGATGCTGGTAAAAAAGTCAAGGCAAACTGCGATATTGGATGCATAGCCTGTAAGATATGTGAAAAAAACTGTGAGTTTGATGCTATTCACGTAGTTGATAATATAGCAAAAGTCGACTATGATAAATGTACAAACTGTGGTGTGTGTGCTAAGAAATGCCCAGTAAAAGTAATAACAAACAAATAAAAAAACATTCACCATACTATTATGGTGAATGTTTTTTTATTTGTTTTATTTGAAATTGTTTTGCATCCTAAAGGAGTACCTAAATTTTATAAGAAAATGTATTTTGCTATAAATACTACAGTTAAAATATACATAAGTATAGGAATTTTCTTTTCTTTGAATTTTCCAGTAATTAGATTAATTATTGTATAAGATATAACACCTACAGCGATACCTTCAGCAATACTATATGCAAATGGCATTACTATAATAGTTAAGAAAGCAGGAATTGCTTCTGTCATATCATTAAAATCAATATTTGCTATTGCACCTATCATGTAAAATCCAACTACTATTAAAGCTGGAGCAGTAGCAAATGAAGGAATTGTTATAAATAGTGGTGAAAATACAATAGCTACTAGAAATAATAAACCTGTAGTTAATGAAGTAAGACCAGTTCTTCCGCCTTCAGAAACACCAGAAGCACTTTCTACATAAGTAGTAGTAGTAGATGTTCCAAGTATTGCACCTGCAGTAGTTGCAACTGCATCTGCTAATAAAGCACCTTTTATTTTAGGTAACTTTCCATTTTCATCAAGCATGTTAGCTTTAGTAGAAACTCCAATAAGTGTTCCTAATGTATCAAAAATATCTACAAATAAGAAAGCAAATATGATTACTACAAAGTCTAATATCTTAATTCCAGAAAAATCTGCGTTTATAACTTGACCAAAAGTTTCACCTAGTGATGTAAAATCAAGTGAAACAATCTTATTAGGAATAAGAGAATACATTCCTGCATCGATATTAGGCTTGTAAACTTCTAGAACTTCTAGTCCCATACCAATTACCCAAACACCTAAAATACCGATTAAAATAGCACCTCTAACTTTTTTGATGAGTAAAATTGCGATTACTAAAACACCAACTAATGCTAATATAGCACCAATACCAACAGAATTAAAGTTTTCTTTAAAGTGTTGATAAGTAACAAGTGTTGCACCATTGTCTACAACAAGCTTTGAATTTTGAAAGCCTATAAAAGCAATGAAAAGACCAATACCAACACCAACAGCATGTTTTAAGGTAAGTGGAATACTATTAAATATAGCTTCTCTAACATTTGTCAAAGATAATACAATAAATATTAGACCTTCAACAAATACTGCAACTAAAGCAACTCTCCATGAAACGCCCATTGTCAAACATACAGTGAAAGCAAAATAAGCATTTAGTCCCATACCAGGAGCTAGAGCAAATGGATAATTAGCAAAAAACGCCATGCACACACTACCAAAAAATGATGCAAGTGCTGTTGCTATCAATACAGCATTTTTATCCATACCTGTAACAGAAAGTATGTCTGGGTTAACTGCAAGGATATAAGCCATTGTTAAAAATGTTGTTATACCTGCTAAGACTTCAACTTTTACAGAAGTCTTGTTTGCTTCAAGTTTAAATAACTTCTCAAGCATTTTAAATACCTCCTAAAATTAAATAATTTATTTTTTCTTCTTGTTTGTTATAACATAAATCAGGGTCAAAGTAAATCAATAGAGAGGTTTTTGTTCACATAATTTTCACACTTTATTTTGATAATTTTCATTTGTGATATAACTTATTTATCTTCTTTATAAGTATTGGTTTTATTATCAAATAATATACCCTCGCTTTTATAAATAGAATAGTCATTTGTAATAAAAATTGCTTCTGTTTTATCTAATGAGTTAACTAGCTCTAATCCTTCTTCAAGCCCTAAAACAAAACATGCAGTACTTAGAGAATCAGCATATACTGAACTTTCAGAAATTATAGTAACACTATATAGATTGTTAAAAACGGGATAACCTGTAGCAGGGTCTAATATGTGATGATATAAAGTGTTATTTTTAATAAAATTTCTCTCATAGCTTCCAGACGTAACAACTGAAACATTAGAGCCTTCAAAATTAGTAATTATTTCACCATTACTACTAAATGGTTTGATTATGCCTATTTTAAAATCATTCTTATTATATTTATTATTTATCATAAGTATGTTTCCACCTAAATTAATAATAGCAGAGGTAACATTGTTTTTTAATAAGTATTCTTTTATTTCATCCGCGATATAACCTTTAGCTACTGCGCCTAAATCTAGTGAAGAGTAAGGGTTTTTAGAAGTTAGGTAATTGATGCTTTTTTCCCCGTTAGTAAGAGTTTCAATATTTATATCATCAATGCCTGTTTTATTTAATTCAGCATTTATAACATCTTGACTAGGGATGGTTTTATCTAAACTTTTAAAGTCCCATAAATCTATAACATTTCCAAGTGTTATATCAAAAGCATTGTTAGTTATACTAGAAATTTTCTTAGAAAACTCTATAATTTCTTTTGTGTCATCAGAAATTTCAACCTTTTTACCAAAGCTTTGTTCATTTAGATTATAATTATTAAAGTTGTAAATATCACTTGTCTTGATAGTCTTGCTGAAAATGTTTTCATAGTATAAACACTTTTCAAAAGCGTTTTCGATGAGCTTTTCTAGCTCTTTTTCTTTACCCTCATAATCATAGATTGTTATTGTAATTTGTGTATCAAAAAAGAAAGAAGTTTCAGAAATGGAAATCTTCTCTTTTTTAGAAAAATCTATAAGCGCAATGATTAGTATTACTGTAAAACTTATTAAAACAATAGTTAATTTAATATATTTTTTCATAATATCTATAGTAACTAAATATTATAACAAAATCAATATTAATTTGATAAAAACAAAAAGCTGTGATAATATATAAAGGAAACATCAGTTCGTTTTTATCATTTTTATATAAAGGAAACTTATAAAATTTATGAGACTAATAAAAAAAGATACTATATTAATAGGTTTAATAATATTTATATCAGTAGTATTATTGCTTTTTACAATAAACATAAACCAAGAAAAAGGTGCTAATGTATTAGTAATAGTCGATGGTAAAACAAAAGAAAGTTTTCCACTTGGTAATGATATTGAATACAATATAACGATAGAAAATGATAGTTTCAACCTGCTTGTTATAAAAGATGGTTTTGCTTATATAAAAGAATCTGATTGTAAAGATAATATATGCGTAAACCATAAAAAGATACATTTAATTGACGAAACAATAATATGTTTGCCACACAAATTAGTAATTCAGATTTCAAAATGAATTAATTAAAAAACAAATAAAAGGATTTTTATATGAATAATAAAAATAGCAATAACAAATCTGTAATCAGGCTTTCTATAGCCTCACTTTTATTAGCCTTTTCTATAATATTAGGTTATATTGAATATTTAGTGCCATTAAATTATTCTATACCAGGCATCAAATTAGGGCTGGCAAATTCAGCAATTATTTTTGCACTTTTTGCAGTAGGTTTTAAAGCTTCCTTTTTTATAAATGTTTTACGAGTTTTTATTGTATCAATGTTATTTAATAATATTTTAACACTTATTTTTAGTTTGAGTGGTGCAATAATTAGCTTGTTTGTCATGCAAATATTAAAACGCTATAAGTTTGATATAATAAGTATTAGTATAGCCGGAGGAGTTATACATAATCTTGCTCAGTTATTTGTTTTTTATATTATATCAGGGGTATTAGAATTATATTATTATTTGCCAGTGCTAATGTTTGCAGGAGTTTTTGCAGGTTTTTTAGTAGGATTGATTTCAAAAAGAATATTAAAAATTCTATATAACGGAAAGGATATTTATGATTGCGTTTATTAAAGGAATTATTGTAGATATAGAAACAGACAGAGTGATTTTAGAAAGTAACAACATAGGATATAACATCTTTGTTCCAGCCTCTGTTATAAAAGAATTGCCAAGCTTAGGCAAAGAAATAAAGTTTTTTACTTATATGCATGTTAGAGAAGATAATATGACTTTGTTTGGTTTTTTAGAAAAAGAAGATCTTAAGATCTTCAAACTCTTAATTAGTGTTAGTGGTATCGGACCTAAGGGTGGGCTAAATATTTTATCAATATTATCACCTGATGAATTAAGACTTGCGGTATGTAGTAATGACTATAAAGCTATATCTAAGGCTCCAGGAGTCGGTCTAAAAACCAGCCAAAAGCTTATACTAGAATTAAAGGATAAGCTAGATATAAAAGAAGTTTTAACTCATGGAATAATAAATGATAACATCAAAAAACCAAAAGATTCAAATGTAAATGATTCAATACTTGCCTTAACAGAACTAGGTTATCCTTCATCTGCTGCATACAAAGCAGTAATGTCTATTGAAAATGTATTTGAATTAACAACAAATGAAATAATAAAAAAAGCACTGAAATTAATTTAGTACTGAAAGGACTTTTGTTTTTATGGAAAAAAGAATTATAAATACAGAAATAATAGAAGAAGATAACTATAATGAAAACAAGTTAAGACCTTCCTTACTTACAGATTATGTGGGTCAAAAAAAGATAAAAGAAACTCTAAAAGTATTTATTGACGCAGCAAATCAAAGAAAAGAGCCGCTTGATCATGTTTTATTATATGGTCCTCCAGGACTTGGAAAAACAACCCTTTCATGTATAATCGCAAACGAAATGGGTGTAAATATAAAGATAACCTCTGGTCCTGCTATTGAAAAACCTGGAGAAATGGCTGCAATACTTAATAATTTGCAAGAAAATGATGTTTTATTCATAGATGAAATTCATAGATTAAACAGACAAGTAGAAGAAGTACTCTACCCCGCAATGGAAGATTATGCTATAGATATTATTATTGGGAAAGGACCTACTTCTAGATCAATTCGAATAGATCTTCCTAAATTTACTTTAATAGGCGCAACTACTAGAGCTGGTTTATTGTCTGCTCCACTAAGAGATCGTTTTGGAGTTGTTCATAAACTTGAGTTTTATGATATAGATGAGCTTGAACAGATAATAAAACGTTCGGCAACTGTACTAGGTGTAAATATAGATAATGATGGTAGTTTAGAACTAGCAAGGCGTTCGCGTGGTACTCCTAGACTTGCTAATAGATTATTAAAAAGAGTCAGAGATTTTGCTGAAGTAAAATATGAAGGCAATATTAATAAAGAAGTTTCTGAATACGCTTTAAATCTACTTGAAGTAGATAAGTTTGGTTTAGATAACGCTGACAGGTTAATACTAACTACTATTAGAGACAAATTTTCTGGTGGTCCTGTAGGCCTTGATACGCTAGCTGCCGCTTTAGGAGAAGATACTGGTACTCTTATTGATGTATATGAACCTTATTTAATAAAATGTGGTTTCCTAAACAGAACTCCAAGAGGACGTGTTTTAACAGAAACGGCTTATAATCATCTTAACTTAATATAACTTGGTATATATAACTTGGTATAATAAATATTTTTATTGTTTTTATTGTTTAATGTTGTATAATGTTAATAATAATGTATTGCAAGGGAGAAATGTTAAATGTCAATAAATCATGTTGAAGTTATAATTAATGGTAGGATATATAATTTATCTAGTGAACATAGTGAAGAGTATTTACAAAAAATCGCATCATATATTAATGCTAAAATTATTGAATTCAAAGCAGATGATTATTTTAAAAGACTTAATCCTGATATACAAAAAACTCTTTTAGAACTTAATATTGCTGATGATTATTTTAAGGTTCTAAAAAAGCTTAAAACAGCCGAACAAGAAATAGAATCAAAAGATAAAGAACTCTATGATTTGAAACATGATTTAATAGCTTCACAAATCAAGCTAGAAGCTAGTGCAAAAGAAATAGAAAATTTAAAGAAAGAAATATCTGATAATCAAAAGTCTATTATTAGACTTGAAACTGAAATTAAAGATTTAAAATAGTTAGATAATTGGTGTAATAATGAAAGATAAAATGAAAAAGAATGATTTAGTTGAAGTGCTTGCACCTGCCGGATCATTTTCTAGCCTAAAATCAGGAATAAATGCCGGAGCAGACGCATTATATATTGGTGGCAAATTGTTTGGAGCAAGAGCGTATGCTGATAATTTAGATACTCAAGATATGATAAGAGCTATTGATTATGTACATTTACATAACAAGAAGCTCTATCTTACTATAAACACACTATTAAAAGATGAAGAGATACTAGGGCAATTATATAATTATGTATTTCCTTTTTATAAAGAGGGCATTGATGCTATTATTGTTCAAGATATAGGTGTATTAAGCTTTTTAAGAAAAGAATTTCCAAACTTAAATATACATGCAAGCACTCAGATGACATTGACAAATAAGTACGGAGCTAGTTTATTAAAACAACTAGGTGCAAGTAGAATAGTAACTTCTAGAGAATTACAATTAGAAGAAATTAAAGATATCCATGACAATGTAGATATAGAAATTGAAAGCTTTGTACACGGAGCTTTGTGTTATTCTTATTCTGGAATGTGTTTGATGAGTAGTATGATTGGAACTAGAAGTGCTAATAGAGGACGCTGTGCGGGTCCTTGCAGAAAAGAGTATTCGGTTTACAAAAACAATGAAATGATAAAAAGAGATAAGTATGTTTTAAGTTTGAAAGATATTTGTACTTTAGATATATTGCCAGCAATAATAGATCAAGGAGTAACTTCTTTGAAAATTGAAGGTAGAATGAAAAAACCTGAATATACTGCAGCAACCGTTTCTTTGTACAAAAAATATGCTTTAATGTATAAAGAAAATAAAGACAATTATAAAGTTGATAAAAAAGACATAGAAATGCTTGAACGCTTATATAGTAGGAGTGGTTATGTAAAAGGATTTTATGATACTTATAATTCAAAAAACTTAATTTCTATAGACGATCCTAGTTATAATACTAACGATGAAGAAGCTCTTAGTTTAATAAAAAAAGAGTTTATAGATGTAGATAAAAAGATTCCTATTATGGCAAATTTAGTTGCAAAAAAAGGGTCACCTTTAATTCTTGATTTGATAAGCAAGGATAATTTATACAAAGTAGTTGTAGAGGGAAGTATAGTTGAAAAAGCTAAGACTAATCCTGTGACTAGTGAACTTTTTGTTAAACAAATACAAAAAACAGGAAGTACAAACTTTGTTTTTGAAAATCATTCAGATATTATTTTAGACGTTGATAATGATATATTTGTATCTGTAAAAGAATTAAATGAATTAAGAAGGCAAGCTATCATAAAATTAGAAGCTATTATGCTTTCTTCCTATAAAAAAGATTGCAAATATAAAGAGACTGATAAAATCGATAGTAAGAACAATAAAAAGACAAATAAAAATGTTGGCAGTGAATCATTTTATAAAACAAATGTGTATTTACATACTAAAGAACAAATAACAGCAATGAAAACATTTTTAAATCCAGAAAATTCTAAAAATATTGCAAACTTATATATTGATTATTCATTAGTAAAACAAGAAAGCCTAACAAAAAAAGATTTTGATTTTTTTAAGAATTTTAATATTGCTTTATATTATGCCTTTCCTTCGATTTTTAGAGCTAATATAGCCAAAGATTATGAAACAAACTTTCATACACTTGAAAACCTTCCGTTTGATGGTTATTTATTAAAAACTCTTGAACAATATGAGTTTATAAAAAACAAAACAAACAAGCCTTATATATTTGATACTTCTATATACACCTTTAACTCTTTTTCAAAAAAAGTCTTTATAGAACAATTTAGAGCAAAGCATATAAGTCTACCTTTTGAATTAAATCAAAAAGAATTATTTAAGGTTGATTATTCAGGAGATGAAATGGTAGTTTATGGTTATACTAAAGTTATGGTTTCAGCTTCATGTATTCATAAAACATTACAAGGTTGTGATAAATCAAAACAAACTACAAATTCACTTTTTATTAAAGACAAGAAAAATGCTGAGTTTAAAACAAAACTACATTGTGACTATTGTTATAACACTATTTATAATAGTGTCCCTTTAGCTTTGCTTGATATAAAAAAAGATATACAAAAAATGTCAATTTCATATATTAGATTAGAATTTACTTTTGAAGATAAACTAGAAGTTTTAAGAGTCTTAGATTTATTTAACACAACTTATTATAATAACAAAACTAATGATTCGTTCTTTTCACACACAAAAGGGCATTACAAACGCGGGGTAGAATAATGATAAATGTATATATTACTATCGTCAAACATCTATTGATACTTATAGCAGGAATTTACACTTTTTTTAGCTTTTATTCTATAAACAAAAAGGAAAACGTCTACAATATACTACAAAAAACGAATGTTCTTATAATACACTTTTTGGCAAATAGCATCTTATATCTTGAACATTTAGAAGATAAATACATACTTTTTTATGGTGCACAATTAATGTTTTTTGTTGTTTTTTTTGTTGTTTTCAGAGCTTTTTATAAAAACATTAATTCAGCATTATTAAATAACATTTCTTTTTTGTTAACAATAAGCTTTGTAATTATGACAAGACTTTCTTTTGAAAGAGCTATAAGGCAATTTGTGATTGCATTTTTTGCCTTATTTTTAATGATGATTGTTCCTTTTGTATTTGTTAAAATCAAAAAACTAAAAGAGAATTTACCTTTTTTAACGTATTTATATTCAATAGTCGGGCTATTTTTGCTAATATTAGTTTATTTGCTAGGAAAAGTAGTATATGGTGCTAAGATTTCTTTGAGTATTGGAGGTTTTTCTTTTCAACCTTTTGAGTTTGTTAAAATATTATATGTTTTCTTTCTGGCAAATACATTGGCGAAATTAAAGTATTCTAACAAACTAAATATTTTCAATAAAGATTTGATTATTTCAGCATTAATAGCAGGTCTTCATGTTATAATTTTAGTTCTCTCAAAAGATCTAGGTACAGCACTTATATTATTTATAACTTATGTATTTTTAATATATAATGCAACTTCAAAAAAATTACTTTTGGCAATTGGACTTTTTTTGTTTTCCTTAGCTTCTTATATGTCTTATTTGATTTTTGATCATGTTAAAGTACGAGTTGACGTTTGGTTAGATCCATTTAGTGATATAGCAGGAAAAGGATATCAGCTGACACAGTCTTTATTTGCCATTGGAACGGGTGGCTTTTTTGGAATGGGTTTAGGAAAAGGAACTCCTAAAAAAATACCTGTAGTATATGAAGATTTTATTTTTTCTGCCATAAGTGAAGAGTTAGGTTCAGTTTTTGGTGTCTTTTTAATATTGATTTGTTTAAGCACTTTTATAATCATATTAAGAGTTGCGATTAATGAAAAAGATTATGCAAACAAGTACATTTGTGTAGGTATTGCAACTATATATATTTTTCAAACTTTTTTAACTATAGGAGGAGCAATAAAGTTTATTCCTTCAACTGGAGTAACACTTCCTTTTATAAGCTATGGTGGGACTTCTCTTATTGCAAGCTTTATATCAATTGGGGTAATAAATGCTATTAGCATATCACAAAGCTATGAAAAAAACGAAAAACACAAAACTAGAACAACTAAAAAAAGCATCAATATTAATCAAAGCATTGTTGCGACAATATATTCTTTTGGTGCTGTTTTTATTATGATGTCAGTATTTCTTTCTTATTTTGTACAATATAAAGCACCAGTTATAATAAACAACCCTTATAATAGCAGACAGGATATTTTTGCAGAATATGTTAAAAGAGGAAAGATTTACTCCCGTGATTATAAAGTGTTAGCAATGACGTTGGCAGAGAATAATAATGAAATTAGAAAATATCCTTACAACAATCTTTTTTCACATGTTGTTGGCATTAATGATTTTGGTAAAACAGGAATCGAATCATATTATAACTTTGAATTACTTAGTTCAAATACAGGTTATTTAGAACGCTTTTATAATGAATTAAATGGCAAAAAGAGTGAAGGTAATAATGTGATTACTACTTTTGATATAGGTTTACAACAATTAGCTAGTGATGTTTTAGGTGAACATAAGGGATCTATAATTATTACTAACCCGTTAAACGGTGAAATATTAGCAATGTTGTCAAAACCAGATTTTAATCCTAATACAATAAACGAGACTTACGAAGATATAATTTCTGACAAAAATGATACTAGCATGTTAAATAGAAGTACTCAGGGACTTTATACGCCTGGTTCAGTTTTCAAGATATTTACGTTAGCAGAATTTATCAACCAAAACAACAATTACAATGATTATTCTTATAATTGTACTAGCGTTATACAAAATGAAAATTACAAAATTTCATGTCATAACCATGCTACACATGGAAAGGTTGACTTAATAAAATCAATAGCCTTCTCTTGTAATACTTCGTTTGTAAACTTAGGATTAAGCTTAGATCTAGAAAGATTTAGAAAGAATAATTATTCTCTTTTGTTTAACAAAAATCTCGAACTAGACTTTACAGTAGAAAAAAGTCAGTTTCTTCTTGATTCTAATTCTACTGAGTTTGAAATAGCTCAAACTGTTATTGGACAAGGAAAAACATTAGTAACTCCTATGCATATGGCAATGATTACTAATGCTCTAGCAAACAAAGGAAAGCTTATGAAGCCACATTATATATCTTCGATAGAGTCTTACTTAGGAGATACAATAAAAAATTATAAACCTATAGAATATGATATATTATTCAATCTTGAAGATGCAGAATTTATTAACAAAGCATTAAGACAAGCTGTAGTATCAGGAACTGCAAGAGTGTTAAACAGCGAATTATATACAGCCTATGGAAAGACTGGCACAGCACAAACTGATGAATCTTTACGTACTAATTCTTGGTTTACAGGTTATTCTAACTTGAAAGATGATATTAATAATACAATTGCAATCACTATAGTAATTGAAGATCTTCAAAACGATAACATTAAGGCTGTTAACCTTGCCAAACAAATATTTGACAAATATTTTACAAATAAAGTATACTAGAACCTAGGAGGGATTAAAATGAGCGAAGCAACAAGCTGCGGTGGCGTGGTTATCTTTCGCGGAAAAATCCTATTATTATACAAAAACATACTAGGAAAGTACGAAGGATGGGTATTACCAAAAGGAACCGTTGAAAAAGGTGAAAATCATAAACAAACCGCAATAAGAGAAGTTCTTGAAGAAACAGGATCAAGCGCCTTAGTGGTAGATTATATAGGGAAAAGTCAGTATACTTTCAGCGTACAAAATGAAGTAATTGACAAATATGTACACTGGTATCTAATGATAGCAGATAGTTATTATAGCAAACCACAAAAAGAAGAGTATTTTTTTGATTCGGGATTTTATAAGTATAATGAAGCCTATCATTTGTTGAAATTTCCTAATGAAAGACTGATTTTAGAAAAAGCTTATTCTAAGTATCTTGAATTGAAAAAAGATAATTTATGGAATAATAAGTTCTTAATATAAAAAAAGCTATAATATCAAGATTATAAATTAAAATTACAAAAGAGTAGTAGGTGTTTTTATGCAAAAAAATAAAATTAATTATCAAAAAATCTTAGAAGAGAATATAGATAGAATATTAAAAACTAAAAATCAAAATAACAATAGCAATAAACCTACTTTACTTTTGCATGCATGTTGCGCACCTTGCAGTACTTATGTACTAGAATATTTAGAAAGTATTTTTGATATTACTGTTTTGTATTATAATCCAAACATTTATCCAAAAGAAGAAAACACATTTAGAGAAAACGAAATAAAAACGCTTCTAGAATCCCCTTGTTTTTCAAACATTAAACTTATAACTTTAGCATATGAGCCTAAAGAGTTTTATGATTATATAAAAGGATATGAACATATAAAAGAAGGTGGAGAAAGGTGCGAGAGATGTTATAAACTAAGGCTTTTAGAAACAGCAAAAAAAGCTAAAGAACTATCTTTTGATTACTTTTGTACAACTCTTAGTATTAGTCCTTTGAAAAATGCTGAAAAATTAAATGAAATAGGATTAGAGTTACAAAAGGAGTATAATGTATCTTATTTATTCTCGGATTTCAAAAAGAAAAACGGTTATAAAAGGTCGGTTGAATTATCAAAAGAACACAATTTGTATCGACAAGATTATTGTGGTTGCATTTTTTCTAAAAAAGAAAGAGAATAGTTCTTGCATTATACTTTTCAATGTGATAAAATAACTTTCGGTCACACGCGGATGTGGCGGAATGGCAGACGCATCAGACTCAAAATCTGACGCTTTTACGAGCGTGCGGGTTCAAGTCCCGCTATCCGCATTGATAAACCTAAAACCCTTATATTAACTAGTGATAGTGATATAAGGGTTTTTTATTTATAAAATACAAATTTTGTGATATACTTAAACAATGAATGCTTTAGGAGGCTTTGTCATATGAATTGTAAAGAATTTGAGTCACTTATTGATAATTTTTTAGATGGAATGCTTACTAATAAACAAGCGGAAGTTTTTATTAAACATATTAAAGAATGTAGCGAATGTTATGAAGAACTTGAGATAAGATTTCTTGTGCGAACAAGTCTTGATTCTTTAAACGAAAAAGCAACAAACAACAACTATAATTTTAAACTTACCTTAGAACACTTAAAAAAAGAGTATTTTAATCATATTTATTCTGATTACAAAGCTTTTATAATTAGAATTGCTGCAATAACAGTTGCTGAGATTACAACTATTCTTTTTTCTTATTTATATTTATTAACATAAAATTGGAGGAAATGATGAAAAAAATTGTTTTGATAGATGGAAATAGTATACTTAATAGAGCCTTTTATGGTTTGCCTGATATGACTAACTCAAAAGGTATCCATACTAATGCTATATTAGGCTTTTTAAATATTATGTTCAAAATACTTGATGAAGAAAAACCAGAAAAACTAATTGTTGCTTTTGACATGAAAGCAAAAACATTTAGGCATGATATTTTTCCTGATTATAAAGGAACTAGAAAAAAGATGCCTGATGAACTTTCTATGCAAATGCCATTAATTAAGAAAGTATTAAAAAGCATGAACATCCTAATACTTGAAAAAGAAGGCTTTGAAGCTGATGATATAATAGGTACTTGTGCATATATGGCGCAAGATGAAGATTATGAAGTCTCCGTAATATCAGGAGATAGAGATTTGCTTCAACTAGCAACAAAAAAAATCAAGATTCGAATACCAAAGACAAAAAGACAGGTAACCGAAATTGAAGATTACTATGAAGATGATGTTAAAGAAAAGTATTTCGTAACACCTACTGAATTCATTGATTTAAAAGCCTTAATGGGTGACTCATCTGATAATATACCAGGTGTTCCAGGAATAGGAGAAAAAACTGCCACTAATATAATTACAGAATTTTCTTCTATCGAGAATGCATATGAGAATTATTTGAATATCAAGCCAGTAAAAGCCGGTGAACGATTAAGAGATAATTACGAATTGGCAAAACTTTGTAAAGTATTAGCAACAATAGATGTACATGTTTCTCTTGATATAAAATTAGATGATGCAAGAATAGATGACATATTTAACGAAAATGCTTATATTGAATTAAAAGATTTAGAACTCAATTCTGTTTTAAAGCGTTTTGATTTGACAGTATCAAAAAAACAAACGGAGTTTGATTTAGAAATAGATATTGTAACAGATTTTAAAAAGTTAACCGTTTTAAAAAATAACATCTTAGACCTGTCTAATAATGCAAGTCAAAAAGATTTTTTTGTTTCAATTTCATATTATTCATTGCCTGTTAAACAACAAGAAAAACAGTTGACTTTATTTTTTGAAGATTCATCTGTTGATAGTAATAATGATTCACACGACACCTTACTTGCCTTAAGCATAAATGAATCTAAATCTTTTATTTTATCAACAAAACATCTTTTAGATTCACAAATAAAAGATTTTATACATTCTTTGTTTGTTAAGGGAGTGAATTTTTTTGTTTCTGGCATAAAAACTTTTATAAATGATTTTCTAGTTAATAAGTTAGATATTGATTATATAAAAGATAACAATCTATTGTTAGACACTAACTTGCTTGCATATTTAATAAACCCAACAAGGGATCTTTACACCTATGATAGCCTGGCTAAAGAATTTTTAGACAAAAGCATTGCTTCAAAAGAAGAATTATTAAAAAAGACACATTACGAAGTTGCCCTTTATGATAAATTTGAAGATTTTTTGAAACTTTTAGCATATGAAGCAAATATTTATTATCAATTAAGAAAAGTAATGCTTGATAAAATAGAAGAACTTGAGATGTCTTCATTACTATTTGATATAGAATTACCTCTTACATATGCTCTTTTAGAGATGGAAAATATAGGTATTATGTGTGACAAAAACGCTCTCAAGGAATTTAGTGACAAGTTAGGCATAAGTATAAGACAACTAGAAATTGATATCTTCAAAGAGGTAGGAGAAGAGTTTAATCTAAATTCCCCAAAACAATTAGGTGAAATTCTATTTGAAAAGCTTTCAATTCCAAATGGTAAAAAAACCAAAACCGGTTATTCAACTGCTGCTGATGTTTTAGAAAAATTAGCTCCTGAGTATCCAATTATAAACAAAATTCTTGAATACCGACAATTAACCAAATTAAAATCAACTTATGCTGATGGATTATCAAACTATATCAAAGAAGATAATAGAATACATGGAACATTTAATCAAACTATAACGGCTACAGGCAGAATTAGTAGCACGGATCCCAACCTTCAAAACATACCAATTAGAACAGAATTAGGTAGAGAAATCAGAAAGGTTTTTGTTGCTAAACAAGGATGTACTTTTATTGATGCTGATTATTCACAAATCGAACTTCGTGTACTAGCTCATATGTCAGAAGATATTAATCTTATTGAAGCTTATAAAGAGGAGTTAGATATTCATAAGATTACAGCAAGCAAAGTATTTAAAGTTCCATTAAATGAAGTTACAAGTACTCAAAGAAGCAATGCAAAAGCAGTAAATTTCGGTATAGTATATGGCATAAGTGCCTTTGGTTTAAGTCAAGATCTAAGCATTAGTAGAAAAGAAGCAGATACTTACATAAAAGAATACTTTAAAAGTTATCCTGGTATAAAAGAATTCCTAGATAATACTGTTTCATTTGCAAAAGAGCATGGTTATGTTAAGACTATTTTCAACAGATTACGCCCTATTCCTGAACTTAGTTCTTCAAACTTTATGCAAAGAGCTTTTGGCGAAAGAATTGCTATGAATTCACCTATTCAAGGAAGTGCTGCTGATATAATAAAAATTGCTATGATTAGAGTAAATGAAAGATTAAAAAAAGAAAATTTAAAATCTAAAATTGTTTTGCAAATTCATGATGAGCTCTTAATAGAAGCTTATGACGAGGAAGTTGAAAGTGTTAAAGAGCTACTTTTAGATGAAATGATGGGGGCTGCAAAGTTATCAGTACCCTTAAATATTGGAATGTCACAAGGAAAAAACTGGTTTGAAGCACATTAGTGAAACCAAAGGAGGAACAACATGGTTATTGGAATTACAGGGGGTGTAGGAAGTGGTAAATCACTCGTTGCTAATTATATTGTTAATTATCATAATGCGCATTTATTAATTGCTGATGATATTGCAAAAGAATTTACTCAAAAGGACACAAAAGCTTATATGAAAATAATTGATTTTTTTGGAGAAAGTGTTTTAGATGAGTTTGGCCAAATAAAAAGAGCTGTTTTGGCTGATATTGTATTTAAAGATGAAAATAAATTAAAAGTATTAAATTCTATAATTCATCCCTTAGTAAAAGAAAAGATTAAAGAAGCTATCGAAATAATTTATTCAAAAGATACTAAAGCTTTGATATTAATTGAAGCTGCATTATTAATAGAGGATAATTATAAAGAGATTTGTGATACTATTTGGTATATATATTCAGATATTAGTAAAAGGTTTGATCGAGTAAAAAAAACCAGAAATTATACCAGAGAAAAGTTTGATATTATATCAAAAAACCAACTTAGCGAAGATGAATTTAGATTTGCTTGTGACTTAGTTATAGACAATAATAATGATTTTGAAAACACAATAAGTCAGATTGAAAAAGCACTAGTGTTTTAAGTTTTTATATGCTAAAATTAATTTAATTATGTAGTAAGAATGGAGATTATAATGTTAGATAACACTATTAATAATTCCCTTAAAAATATACCCGAACAATTAATATTTGGATTAGATATCGGGACAAGAAGCCTAGTGGGTTCTGTAGGATATATGGAACACAATAATTTTAAAGTTATTGCACATTGTATAAAAGAACACGAAACAAGAGCAATGCTCGATGGTCAGATTCATGATATTAATGCTGTTGGTGAATCTATAGCGTTTGTAAAACGTGAATTAGAAAATCAAATTGGTAGAACATTAAAAGAAGTTTGTATTGCTGCAGCAGGTAGAGTACTTAAAACTATAAGTGTTAATGTTTCTGATGAATTTGAACAAGAACAACATATAACTACAGAAGATATTTATTCGCTTGAATATCTTGGCGTTGAAAAAGCATATGAACTTATTCGTGAAAAAGAAAAAGATGTTAAGTATTTTTGTGTAGGCTATTCTGTAACAAAATATTATCTTAATGATTACATGATCCTTAATTTAGAAGGTCATAGAGCAAAAAAGATATCAGCTGATATTCTGGCTACATTTTTACCTAATGAAGTAGTAGAAGATTTATATACTGCAGTTAATATTGCAGATTTAGAAGTTGCTAATCTAACTCTTGAGCCAATTGCAGCAATAAATATTGCAATTCCTGAAAAATTTAGACTGTTAAATATTGCACTTGTAGATGTAGGTGCTGGAACATCTGATATTTCTATAACAAAAGAAGGTAGCATAACAGCTTATGGTATGATTCCGCATGCTGGAGATGAGATCACTGAATCATTACTAAATGATTGCTTAGTAGAATTCAATGTTGCAGAGCAAATAAAGTTAAAAAGTTGCGAAATGGATGTAAAAGATATAACCTTTACTGACATTTTGGGCTTACCACAAACTAAAGATGTAGAAGTTATTCGTGATTTATATAAAGAAAGTGTAATTAGTATAACTAAAGACATAAGCAATAAAATAAAGGAGTTAAATGGCAACAAAACAGTTAATGCGGTATTTGTTGTTGGAGGTGGAGGAAAAGCCTATAACTTCATAGAAAATCTAGCGGATTTTTTAGAACTTCCGAGAGAAAGAGTAGCTCTTAGAGGAGAAGAAGTATTAAAGGAAGTTGAATTTATTGATAAAACTATAAAAAAAGATCCTTTATTAGTAACCCCTATAGGAATTTGTTTAAGCTATTATACTCATAGGAATAATTTTGTATATGTTAATATTAATGGCGAACGTGTTAAGTTATATGATAATAATAAGTTGACTGTACTTGATGCAGCTTTAATGATAAACTTTCCTAATAATGAACTTTTTCCAAGACGTGGTAAGGAGCTTATTATAAAAGTCAATAACAAAGAAAGAATGATTAAGGGTGAGTTTGGAGAACCTGCAGTCATAACTATAAACGATGAAATTGCTAGCATTAATTCTAAGATAAAGAAAAATGATAGAATAATTATAAAGTCTTCATCTATAGGAAAAGACGGTTCAATGACAATTGCTGATTTTAAAGAAATTAAAGAAGATATGCAAATCAATCTTAATGGAAAGCTTGTCACTTGTAAAAGAGTCTTAACAGTTAATGGAAAATTACAAACACCTAACTATCAAATTGAAAATAATGACTCTATAGAACTTAGAGATTATTACACAGTAAAACAACTATGCGAACTGATTGATGTTGATCTTAATATATTTGATATTTTTGTTAACAACCAAAAATCTAAACTTGATGATAAAGTTTACGAAAACTTTACAGTAGAAGTTAAAGAAAAAGATTATACTAGTATTAACGATTTACAAAGTGATGAAAAAGACTCAATAAAAGATGAAAGCTTCACTACTAATTCTGATAGTATAAAAAACACTGAACTTAGAGATAATATTGAATCAAAATCACAAGATATTATCAATACGAATGCTTCACTAGAAAGCATTGGAGTTATTATTAACAATACACCATGTACTCTTACAGGCAAAACCTCATATATTTTTGTAGACATACTAGATTTTTATCCGTTTAACACTAAGGTAGCCGGTGGAACTAGCCTTATTATACAAAGAAATGGAGAAAATTGTAATTTTTCTGATTTGATCTTTAATGGAGATATTCTATCAATTTACTGGAAGGATTAATAATATATGTATCCAATTGAAAAAGTAATTGCTTATCAAAAGAAAATTGCTTCAAATAATTACATTATAGTTGTGCTATCTTTAATTATTTATGTTTTTAATGTTGCTCTTAATAGAATTGATTTGTCTTATAAGAGTTATATTTTTGTAGCTTTAATAATACTTTTAATTATAGAGTATTTGTTAAGCTTGTTTGATTTTTTCAAATCAGTCAGCCTTATTCATACCATCAAAGTTATTATCTTATTGTTAATTTCTTTTATGACTTTAGCAACGCATGACGATTTTTATATTTCTTCTATATTACTTTTGTTTTATATTTATGTCTCTTTTTCAATTATTCTCATGATAAATATAACACAATCTTTTTATAGAATAACTGCAATTTTAGAATGTTTTATGCCTTTAATGATAATAGTTTCTGTCAGATATCTTTTGATAGATGAATCAACCTATTACATCTTTATTATGGCAGCATTTGTAATTACGGCTTTTTCTATGCTTTATCTTTTGCTTTACTATTCAAGCGATATGTTGACAAGTTTAGAAGAAAAGTTTAACGATCAGGAAAGACTGTTTTTTAACACCCAGGAAGATTATAAGAATCTTAAAGCTGTCCAGGAGAGATTAGTTAGAGCGAATAATACACTAACTATACAAAAAATACAATTAGAAGCAGCAAATACTAAAAACATAAGAAATACGTCTGAGATGAGTATACAGTTTATGGTACTCAAAAAAATCAGTGAATCATTAGAAATAACAAAACTTATGGAATACATAACTACTAGTATAACCCAATATTTAAAGATAGATATCTGTGGTGTAATTATAAAAGAATCTATGTTTGATAGTGATAAGCAATATGACTTTAAAGTATCTAAAGCTAATGATTTCTTAGAAAAAAACATTGATACATATATTAGTGAAGGTTACTTTGATGATTATTTCAAGAAGCAATTTCCTCAAATAATAAATAATAATATGTCTGATATAAATGTTTTTCCATTTTTAAAACATACGAATATTAATTCGTTACTAATTCAGCAAATACTAATCGAGGATAAAATATCTGGTATTCTTATCGTAGGAAAAGACAGTACTAATTACTTCCAGGATAACATATCATTTTATAATACTATAGTTGAACAATGTGCCATAGCTCTTACTAATGCAAAAAACTACAAAAAAATGCAGATAATGGCCGTAAAAGACGCATTAACAGGCCTATACAATCGTAGACATCTTAATAAAGAATTTATAGGAATAGCCAAAAATTCTTTGGAAAATAATATTCCATGTTCGGTTGCTCTTTATGATATAGATAGGTTTAAAAATATAAATGATACTTATGGCCATATATTTGGAGATGTAGTAATTAAGTATTGCGGAGAAATTTCGCATTATATTGCAAGCAAACATGGTGGTTTTGCCGCTAGATATGGTGGTGAAGAATTTGTAATAGTCTTCCCTGGTAAAACTCTTA
>CAZIGN010000008.1:0-42605 GCA_964538805.1 uncultured Lachnospiraceae bacterium | reverse complement strand
AATATGGGAAGCAAGCAAAATTACAAACAATAGAAACAGCGTTTATGATTTCAATGTTGCTGAAAGCCAAAGAAGAAAAGGCGTAGGCACAACTTTAATCGAAGCAGTTATAGATAAATACGGGAAAAATATTTCAGCTCAAGTATCAAATAAGGCATCTTTAAGAGCGTTCTATAAGGCGGGATTTAGACATCAAGGTCAAGATATTTCGCTTGAAGAAACACTTGAACTTTTTGATAACTCACCTGAAAGCCTTAATATGTCATACGAAGGTTCACCTACAACTAATGAGATAGTTAGAAAAAGCAAAAAAATAGAACCAAATGTAACTGATGAAGATAGACGACAAATCAAAAGGATATTCAGTGATGAAATTTTGGCTGAATTTTTTACCATTAACAAAAAAGGCGATTACATTTTAAAAAATGACAAAGTTACTGCACAATCTAAAAGGCAAAACACAGTTATGTTTAAAGGCAAAAAGTATCGTTCAACAGAATATGCTGTCAACGCATATAATGAAATAGGAAACGAAAATATAGATGTTAGTAGATATAGTAAAGATGTTCAGGAAGTTGAACCGTTAAAGAAAGGCAAAATGACAAAAGCCGAAGAAATGTTACACTTATTCCTTTCTTCAACTCGCTTAAACTATATATTATATAATAAGAATGATAATAATGGTGGTTTCTCTATTCCAACTTCAAAAGCAAACGTAATCTTCATTAACACAAACAGTTTAGGTAGCAATGTTGATAGTAAAGGTAATATAAATTTACTAAACAGTGAAATACTAGCCGAAATTATGATCCACGAGCCTGTCCATGAAGCGTTTAAGTATGCGAGAATGGATGCGTTAAGTTATGCCTATGAATTTGCAGATATCATGTTTGAACCTATTTATGATGCAAAAAATAAACTTATTGGCGTTAAGCCAACTCAAGTATGGAATGAATTCCAAAAACACTATTCCTATAGCAGCGGATACTTGAATTATTTTAATAGTGCTTATGGTAAGAGAAAAGAATATATTAAGATTAAAACAGACCTAGAATTATATAACCTTTTAAAGAATAGCAATAACCAACTTTCAAATGAACAACTACGTAGTATCAATGAAACAACAGCGCAAATCACTGGTGTTTTATTCTCAAATTATTCAGTATATCAAAAAGTGTTACAAGGTAAGTCTGGAAATATTGTTAAAATGTTCGAAATGTATGACAAACTAATGAATGATCCACAAATGGATCCAAACATTAAAACATACTTAAAACACGCGTTAAATAAATATGAAAAACTTTTTAACACTTATATGAACGAAATAGCGAAGATGTTTCCTTCGTCAAAGAAATACACTTTACAAGAACTTAATAATTTTATTAAAACATTTACGGGCGGTAAGTTTACAACCAAAGGCGCTTTACTAACTGCATACTTCCAAGAAAAAGCCAACAAAAAACGTGGCGACGCTTCACAAGTTGTAGATAACATTATCTATATCGCTTCAACTATGGGTTCAAAAGTTAAAAGTGCCGTTGAATCATTTACACAACTTGAAAATGAGTTCAAGACATTTAAAAACAATATAGAAGTTCTTATTACAAATGATGATTCTCTCTTTAAGATTGACAATGTAACAAAAATTTTCAAGAGAATTAAAAGAGCGGACGTGCTTGTCCGCGTGTTCAATAAAACTTATAAGGGTAAGAAAACTTATCAGTTAGATGAAAGCACATTAGTTCAGATACTTGATGAAATTGACCTTTTATCAGACACTTACGACAATATATCAGATGAAACTATTCTTATGTTTGATTTTCCTTCTAGAAAAGAAGTTACAGACGCTTTGGACCAATTAGAACATGCCGTAAATAAAATGATTGACCAAATCATTGCTAATGGTCATGTATCAAATATCAGAGAATTCTCAACGGCAATAGAAAACTTCAAAGACAAGTTAAATGCTATTGGCGATTCAGCAGCGATCAATTCTGGGATTTTTGGTAAGATTAAGCAAATGCAACAAACATTACGTAACTCAAATATTAAAAATATACTTTTCTCAATCGAACGTGCGCTTAAAAATGCAGACGCAAGTTACCGATCTATGAAGAGAAGTTCTGAAGCAAGTCCAAATGAAGAATATCTAAGATTGTATGGTGGTTTCCAAGATAAAAACGGTGTATTCCACGAAGGTATTTTTGATAGAATATATAAAGTTATCAAAGAGAATGCCAATGATTTTGGTATTATGCAACAACAGCTTGCCCCTCTATTAGAAGAAATAAAAACACTTATTCACGGTTCACAGGTGGTCGGTAATGAGTTTGCTAAAGATAGTGAATATCAAGTAAATAAATATGCTTATTTAGAAACATCAAGATCAATTGCTAAACGAAATAAGACAGCGGTTGACCTTTCAAATGAACTCACAGCTGAAGTTCAAAAAGTTAAAGATCACTTAATTAACGACCTTTTAAACGAAATTTATGAACAGTTTGCATTTTTGTTCAATGATAAACAGTTTGTTCAAAAACAATATCCTACAGTTGATAGATATACACATTTAGAAATTGGTGAAATTGTTAAAGAATTCAAAGAAAATAAAATTGCTAGCAACATGGCTAGTATTCTTAACGAATTCCAAACAGTTTTTGAAACAGTATTTAATAAGGGTGAATCACTCAATTCTTACGCAAAGAAAAACACAGAACAAATACAAGAAATCACTGAACAATTAAAAACAAAAGGTATGGATGGTCTTGCTGTGCGTGGTATGCCACCACAAGATATTTTGACTACATATATAGAAATCACAAAAGGTAAAATGGAATTCTTTGAAGACTTCTTTCGCGAGTATAAAAGAGCAGCGTTTTTAAGAGAAAAAGTGCTTGCTACATTCCAAAGAAACTCTGTTGCGTGGGAAAGCGCGCATAAGAAAAACGTAGAAAAATCTCTCGAACTTGTTGATGTCGAAACTGATTATTTTGTTAGAATGAGCAGGAACAAACTTGTAGCAATCAAAGCAAAAGCGGAAAAGCAGATTAACGATATTCGTGATAATATTAAAACATTAAGGGCTGAAAAAGAAAAACTATCTTTCGAAAGAAAAGCACTCAATAAGAAAATTGCCGCGGAAAAGAAAATCAAAGACGGCTCTCGCAAAGGACAAAAGGCTTGGAACGATGCAAATGCTAGACAACGTGCAATTCAATCAAAGAAAAATGAAGTAATAAAAAAAGAAAAACAACTCAAAAAAGATATAGATACCTTGAAAGAACAAATTCGTTTAATGGACGAGCAAGCATTGATCAAGCAAGAATTGATTCGTGTTGCAGAAGAAAACAATAAAAAAGGTAAAACACAACAGTTCACACGTGGTGTTATCGCTTCGCTTTACCTATCACTTATTCGTGAAATGGAAATGCAAACAATGGCTGATAATGGCGATATAATCATTCAACCTACAAATCACTTCGCGTTCGGTAATCAAATAGATGTTATTGATAATCAATTGATGGGACAAAAAGGATATAAATATGCTAAAAAGCACATTGTAGGTTATACTATTTTTGAAGAAAATAAACAAAAATTAGTCGATTATTTAGAATCACTATTAAATGAAGAAGACTTACAAAATATCGACTTCGCAAGAACTGTTTTTGATCTAAATTATGAATTTACAAATCAAACTTATAAAGCGAAATATGGTGTTGACCTTCCAAGGCAACAAACATATATTCCATACTCAACAAGAAACGCAGATAAAACGCGCGAGTTCGAACTTAAACGTGTAAATAGAAGCAACTTGGGTTCTGATAAAGGGTTTATTCTACAAACAACATTGGGTGCTTCCGAAGATTTATTAATAGAAAATATATTCTCTGTTATGGAAAGCCATACAAGAACAGTTGCAAACTATAGTTTCGAAAGACTTAATACCGACTTCCAAAACTTGCTTGTCAATAAGTCTGGCGGGACTTCATTCCAAAGTTTATTAAACGGAGAAGATACTATCTTTGGTGTAGATAACGGTGTTGAAGAAAATCTCAATGCCATGCTTATGGGAATAGCACAATATAGCGATATCACCGAATCCACATTTGTTAAACGTATTAGAAAGGCACTGATGGCAACAGCTCGGGCTATTATTGGTCTAGCAGTTCCGATGTATATCAAACAATATTTATCTATGATTACGATAGCATCTAAAAGTAATGTAAACTTACTTCGTGTTATGAAGCACACTTCATTAAGCACAAGACTTAATAATAAGTATTTCAAATACCTTATGCAACATAATGATAATTTCTTTTTACGCTCGCAAAGTAAATTCCTTCCAAACTTGGCAGACTATGCTTCTACAGATATTTTCGGTCATAAAAGCAAATTGTTAAATAAGGTTTTTAAAGGCGTTGATAAAGTTAGTAATGCATTGACCGCACACGTTGGGCGCGCCGATGCTCGTGTATTAGTTGGCGCATTTAGAGCAAAAGCTGAAGAAATAAGAAAACAAAATCCTCAATTACATGAAGACGACGTTTTAGCACAAGCAAATGAATGGCTGACTGATGACGTGTTAATATTTAGTGTAGCTAATACCAGCCCAGCATTCCGTTCTAGATTTTCAAATTCTAAAAATATTGTTGAACAAATGGCTAGTAGATTCCAATCAGAAAACTTAATCCATTACGGTTCTATAGTTCGTGATATTATTATTTTAAAGAATGGACATAAAAGTCAATTTAAGATATTAGGTCGCGACTTGTTAGCATTCTTGTTATCTGGATTATTCAGTGCGTTAGTTAATGAATGGTGGGGCAAACTAATGGGATACGACGATGACTTGGAAGGTGGAGAAGAAGTTTTAGACTTTATTATCAACGAGTTCTTATGGGACAATTTAATAGGTTCTGTTCCTTATATCAATCAATTTACTCAAATGTGGCGTTGGAATTTTGATAAAGAAAAAGGAACGATAACCAAGGATGGCTTCGATCCTAGAATTCCATTACTATCTGAATTTTTGAATATCACAAAAGATTTTAGTTCAATAACGTTTTTCAATCCAACAGAACAAGATAAAGAAAGAAATGCTAGAAAAATTTATGAAATTATTGAAGAAACCATGTATTTGTTCGGTATCCCTATCAAGAATGCTAGAAAAATAGGTCAACTGGGAAGCGGTATAATTGCTGAATACGGTTCAAAAGAAGGACGCAAACTTGATATGCTATTCAATAACAAAACACGTTCACAGGCTTATTATGACGCGATTAGACAAGGAAACCGAGAAGAAATAAACGGTTATGTCAGCGATAGGTTCGAAAACTTGAATGTTCAAAATGAAATCGTAAGACTTGGTATGAAAAACCATACTGTTAAAATCTATGATGTTACTTATTTTAGAGCCATGGACGAAGATGGAAAATATCAAGAATATAGTATTTCTCAAGAAGTTTCAGATAAGTATAAAGGATTAACACAACGTGCGCTTGTAAAATTATTTAGAAGTTCTTCATATAGAAGACTCCCTGATCACTTAAAAGCCAAAGCGTTACAACGTGTTATTAACTATTATTATAATTACATGAAGGCTTCTATTCTTTACAAACTTGATAAAGGTGACAAACCAAATGCTATGAACAGTGTTGGTGAAGTCGTTGAAAGATCAATTGAATATAGTCTTCGTGAACTAGAAAAAGAAAAAGAAAAAAAGAAAAAGAAAAAGGACTAATTAAGTCCTTTTTTTTATATTTTACAAAATCCCCTGTGTTTGTTATTCATTAAACAATAAGTCAAGCATTGTTGGTTCAGCATTACCTTTGCCATTCCAATAAATGTTTTCTATTGCTTTTTTCTTCGTCGTTACCCTATCGTTACTTCTATTCCCGTTATCAAGGTTTACTTGTTTTGGTGTAAAGTTTATTGGTTCGATATCTTCTGGTGCTGCGTAAGACGATACATAGACCGAGTAAGGACAGTTTCTAAACCAATCCCAAAAATCTTCATAGTCGAAATCACTACCAAATAAATATTGTTTTGTATTTTCGTAAGGCGGATCACAATAGATAAAAGCGTCTTTCAAAACTTCTTCTGGTATTTGATTGTAAAGTTCCTTCCAATCCTTGCTATGAAGTTCTAATCTATGCTTAAACTTGATATTCGCTTCTATGGCGCTGAGGTGAAGCATTTGTGATAAACTTTCAAGTTGTCCCAAACGTTTTAGTTCTTTGTTGTCTTTTGTCTTGATAAAATTCTTAAACTTTCCCATGAAAGCAAGCCGTTTTAAAGGATGTTCCTTAAAATCAATGTCAGTAATGGTTGACGGTATATTCAAGCCTTCAAACAACGGGTTTTCATTGATTAAACGAAAATCATTAAATACAATCGCTTGGTGCAATGCTTTTTTGTTATCTTCTAGGTCTTTTGCATATAAGTAATCCTTTTGGTTGCATCCAAACGACCAAACGTTTAGAACATAACCTACATACCAATCAGGATATGAATCAGGAAAATCCCTAACAAGTTCAAATTGAATACGTGATACCCAATCATACTTCACTTGCTCAAAGTTCGTGCCACCTGACAATAATTCTTCATAAAGTGCAATTACATACCTGTTTAAGTCATTAGATATTACATTAAAGTTTGTCCTCTGTAATGCGAAACTCGATACTGAAAATCCTCCAGTAAATAAATCAACAAACGTTTTCTTCTTGTATTCTCTTTCGAATATGTATTTTATTAAATCTAATATTTTTTCTTTGCTTCCCATGTAAACTATTCCATATCTTTTACTCATGTATTTATCATTTCCTTCCAAAGTATTTGTCAATATAGGCTTCAACATCGGTATCGCCATCTAGTAAGAAGTATATGCCACCGCTATTTTGAATAATTTCAGCCCACTTGATTTGATTGCGTGTTCGTTCATAATAAGTGTTATTTTTTAGTTCAATATAGTGAATTTCTCCCACGTCTGTGTTAAAGACGATGCGGTCTGGAAACCCGTCATATTGTCTTGGATTAACTTTAATAGTTCTAAAACCGTTAAGTTTACAAAGCCAAATAAAACGTTTTTCCAGATTATCTTCTCGTTTAGCCATTTTTTTGTTTGTAGTAGTATCTTTGCTTTCTAAAAATTCTATTGACAATTTTAACGATTTCGTCATTAACACTTATATCTACAAACTCACCAGCATTGTATGAAGCCAATGCTTTCTTGATTACTAACTGATAGTCACAAATAATCTTAACAATGCCGATCGGATGTTCGATAAAGATTTCGAAGTCATCAGTATTATAGACAATAGATACACTGCTTCCAATGATTTCTTTTTCAATCTTTTCTCTAAAGTTATCAATGGATTTTATGGTCGCACCTTTATTTCTTAATCTATCATACTTCGTGATATCCCCGTTAACCTTATAAACAATCACAACATCATCAGTCATTTCTTGTAAATAGTCTTCGTTGAAGTAGTTGATAATTTCATCAAGTTCTTCAGGCGAATCCCCACAATAGACAATAAACTCGCTTGTTCTAAATGATCTTGCTTCAATGTTATAAAGAAACTCTTTTGCCTCGTTTAGGTCTAGTTTTATTTGGTTTCTTTTTGCTGACCTTTTTGATTTTCTAATTATGTATATCATAATCTCACTCCTTTATATTTGTTTGGCGTTTTATTTCTTCCATAAACTTTTTTAAATATTTCTTTATGTTGTATATTTCGCCGTTTGTCAATTTGTGTTTCGTTTTTATTACATTTTTGTTGTTTGGTATTCTTAATATCTTATCGCATAATGCGTATGATATTTTACCATTAAATCTAATTTCTACATTATAATCATTAAAGTTATTATCAAAGAATTTTGCATATTTGTTATTGGACGTTATCATAAGACCATACAAGTCATTCGACAAGTGGTTGTTAATATCTTTCTCTTGTGAATAGATACATATAAAGTAATGCCGACCTGACTTGTTATATTGACCGTTATCTTTCGCTAGGAAAATATCGAATGGTTCAATGCTAGAACGGTAAATTTTCTTCACCACCTGACGTTGTAATAGGTCGCTGGTGTCCAAATACCCCGAACCTTGCTTGTTTGGTCTTATCTACTTTCCATCCTAGGTGTTCTATAGATTGATAAATTAAATCTCTTTGATAACGGTTTATAGTTAAATCTTTTTGTCCCAAAGCAATTTGCCATAACTCGGGAATACATGTTTTAGTTGCCGTTTCTAAATCTTCTTCGTCATACATGACATCCCCATTTTCATTCTTATCAAAATCATATTTTTGCATGTAGTATTTCATTTGTTCAACCGACATTGAATACCAAGATTTCGGTCGTTTCATTTCTAAATAACTGCTAATTCTACCCATAAAATCATTTTCAGCCAAGTTACTTTCGTTTGAACGTTCCCACCATCTTAATTGTTCTTCCGTCCATTCAAATATATCATAACCAGAGTGATATAATTCTATGGCTTCTGCAAGGAGTTGATCACGATATTCTTGCGAAAATTTTGTTTTGTCTTTGATATAACATTCGTGTTGCTCAAGCCCACTGTCCATTACCAAGAATCGTCTATTACCCGTTCTATCTCGTAAAGGAGCATTATCATTGGTCGAACCACCAAAGGCAACCCTACGCTTGATTTCAACATTTCTACGTCCATAAGAACGTCTAAACTTATCTTCGGTTTTATCTACAAATGCTTTAATGCTTTCTTGGTCTGACATGTTCATACCAGCAAGCTCTTTCCATTCGTATATCCATATACCTTCCAGTTGTTCATAACTGTCTTTTGCCTTGTTAAAGTCAATTTTAGTATCTGAATACAAGTGTTCGCCTGACTTTGAAAAATCTGGGGTTGCTAACCTTTTAAAGAATAAAGACTTCCCAATCCCTTGTTTGCCCTTAATAATAAGTAGTAAATCCATTGGTGCGCCTGCTTCATAAATTCTTGATACTGCTCCAACTAGCCAATGTTTGAACGCTACTCTAGTAAAAGGATTAAGTGGAACTTTGAAGAATTCGTTGAAGAAGGTTTCAAGACGCGGTTTCTTATCCCACACTAAACTATCAAACCAATCAATTACTTTGTTTTTTTGTATCTTATCTGCTTCAACAACTATAGCATCGTCTATTTGCCTTTCGCCACGGATATCATATACTTTATCCAAGTGCGCTCTAATATGTGCCATATCCTTATCAGTAAGTGCCATGCCTTCTTTAAATTGCCTATGCCAATGTGGTTTCCTATTAAAACAAATGTTATCACGGAAGGTATCAAAGTAAAATAAATTACCAACCGTCTTGTCTTTTGAAAATATGATATCTAGTTTAGCCATCTGGCTTTTAATACCATCTAACTTTACAAGCCACGAATTATCTTCAACTTCTTCTTTTTCTTTTGCTGGTTCTTCTTCTCCCATATCAGTAAAGTGTTCGTCGATATACGCTTCTTGTCGTTCTAACTTGTTTCGTAAACTAATGTTTGAATCGCTGTGTTCCACAACTTCGGGGATACTTCGGCAAAACTCAATCATTCTTTTAAAACTGTCAGTCCTTTCTAAAAACTTTTCTTCAAGTTCTTTTTCGGGCGTGAATTGATTATCGTAATTACCAAACATATGAATTCTAACCAAGTCAAACGCACTTCTATAATAAAGGTTCGCTGGATCAGTTCCGTGGTGTGAATAAAATATAGTGTCATTGTTTAGTATCATACCGCCACCATGACTGTCCCCACCCGTGTAAGTGTATCTACCGTTACGTTCTTTGGTATAAACATGCGGTAAAAACTTTTTAATTGCTTGTGATATACTGTAAGTTCTATTGAAAGCCCCAACCATGCCTTTTGCTTTTAAAGGATTTTTGTTTTGTAAGGTGTTTTTTCCAATTTGTTCGGTGTCAACTTTTTCAGGCTTAAACCACTCAAATATATCATTCTTGTCTAAATATTGTAATAGGACTTCATCAACATCTATGATAGGCTGTTCTTCAGCAAGCATATCAAGATTTAACAATTCACATATATACTCACCATCGGCAGATACCGATGGGAAAAACATTAGTCTATTTGCTTGAAATGTTGTTTCGTCAAATAATCCTTTCCAACTTTCGCTTCTTGTATTCTCAATACTATATGCTATTCTTCTTCCTAAAGCCTCATATTCGTCCGCATTTACTTCTCTCGATAAAGGTGCAATTATTCGATATCTATTCTCGTCAGGATTGTGACTGTGTGTCGTATGAACCATACAATAGAAGTTAACGTTTCTCTTGATGTAATCCAACACGTTTGGACTTCTTGTATCAATGTCCAATGTCAACAACTGTCTTGTGATCCTAATACCGTTTATACGTTTGTTACCTTCGGTTTCGCCACCAATAAATCCACCAACGTCTTTGATATTAAGTTTAGTCATTTTATCAGCACTTGTGTATTCGCTGTATTTTTCTCTTGTTCTTTTAACTTTGTTTTTAAAACTGAAATATATTTGCTCAAACGTTTTTTCAGTAAGAACTCCTTCAGTCTTATAACGGTTTTTAAAAGCGGTTATTTTGTATTTTTTATTTGTCATCTTTGCCACCAATTATCCAGTTTGCTCTTGCTACACATTTATCTTTAAATGCACAGTATTTACAAGCCTTTTCGCTTGGATTATAAGTAAGTTCGTTCCTACTAATAGCATCGAATATTTCAAACTTGTCAATGAAAAAATCATACACTTGTTCTCTTGTAACTACTTCAGTTTTAAGTTTACCTTTTTGAAAGATAGATAAGCGGAATGTTTCAACTTGGGGGTGTTTCATTAAAACGCTATAAGCATAAAAAAGTAATTGTTCATTTTCTTTTGGGCTTATATCATTGTTTCCAGTTTTTAAGTCAATGATACTTGCTATTTTCTTTCCTAATACAAGAGCATCAATAATTAAATTAATTTTATTACCATAAATTTCAATTGGTTCTTTCTCTTCAACATGTAAAGAGTCTGCTTGAATTAAATTATACTCGCTCATAACAGCTTGAACATAACTATTGATAAGGAATTTTTCGTAATCGCTAAAATTATTTTCAATTTCAAACAATTCAGTTTCTTTTTCAAGTAGTTTTCTTTCGCCAAACTCATGTAAAATGTTTCCGCGAATAGTCCACGGTGTTTCAACGAACTCAGTATCATATTCTAGTGATTTGGTGCAATTAAGATATCTATGTGCTTTACTAGGTGATAATTTATACATTTTACATCCATCCTTTCATTATAATTTTAGATAAATAAATAGCCGATTTATTTTTCGTCGTTCGGCAAACACGACTCGAAAGAATGAACAATTTACTTAATTATCAAATATAATTCTTTAAGTTTTTCTTCAGGAAGTAAAGTAATAACTTTTTCATTATTTTCTTTCAAGAACGCTCTAATTGCAGTAGCCTTTTCGGCACCGCCAGTTAGAAATTGACGTTTGATTTCGTTTTCAATGTCTTCACGTCTTTCGGGGATGTTTACACCTGCAAGTATTTTAGGTTCTTCTTTTAGTTCTTCTAAATCATCCATAACCGATGCTTTTGGTTCTTCCTTCTTTGTTTCTTCTTTCTTTGTTTCTTTTGGTTCAGCCTTTTTCATTTCAGCCTTTTCGAACTTTTCAACTTTCTTTGGCTTTTTCAATTCTTCACCTTCTCCAATGGATTTTTTAGTGTTGGTTTCTTTTTTGTCTTTGCCTTCATCTTCAAATTGTAAATCACCATCTTCGAATAGTTTATAACCTATACCTGAAACGATTGCTATTGCTTTAACTTTACCACGTTGAACCGCTTTATTCAAGTCAGTTTGTGTCCAAAATGACAACGCTTGACCATTAGAATTCAATAACGGATAACGCTCAACATGAACTTGACCTTCCCACTCAGCTTTAATTCTAACGAAATAAGAATTCATATACTTCGGTGTAACTATGCCGTTACTATCGACTTCGTCACGCATATGAACACTGTCAACCTCAACAATGGTGTTGCCCACTTGAATGGTTTTAGTTCCTTCTTCTCCATCTGAAACTTCAATAGTTTTAGGGAAGAATAACGTTTCAGTAACACCATCTTGCATTTTAAAAATGCGATCAACTACAGCCCATGGTAGGTATGTAACGCCTTTTCTTGAGCCATAATCTAATTCTTTTAGGAAAGTTTCAAGTTCTTGACAATCGCCTTCGCCACGATAATTTTCCATCCACTTTTCTTTCCATGTTTTTTCAGTCATTTTTATTTCCTCCTTTTATTCTTTTTCTTTGACTATGCGAATACTCTCTTTTGATACCTTTTCAGTATAATTATTTGGATTTTCTAAAATCATTTTTTGAATATCGACATCAAATTCTTCCAAATTTTTGTTCCTTACTTCGGTAACTGTTGTTACAACACCGACTGCTTTTAGGTTGTCATATGTATCCGCGTTAATAGATAATGACTTTCTTCCAGCAATGATTTTAATCCTCGGATCTTCCCGATGCTCGGCGAGAATGATTGTGTCAAGTGCTGACAACATTTCTTGGTCTTTTTTCATCTTCTCTTTTAATTCAATGAATTCTTTTACAACATCTGCCATAGGTATATCCTCCTTTATTTTATTGACACGAAGTGTCGCTTACACAGAACAACACATACAAAATTACCGAAAGGGTGGTATTTGTAACTAATAGGGTAGTGGTGGATTAAAACCTATTGTGTGCTGTTCTGCATAAGCGACACTTGGAATGATAACACTCCAAAGCGTCTAACTTTAATTAAAACGGAAAGTCGTCTTCTGGGATTTCGATGCCTTCGTCTGGATCTCCGTCTTGGAATTCTTCGAATAGTTCATCATTGTAAGCATTTGAGTTTCTTGAGGTTGCGATTGCTCTAGCAACAACCAAGAAGATACCTCCGTCTTTTGATTTCTTTAAATGAACTTCAAGAGAATAGATATAATCTTGAACTTTGTCATCTTCGATTAGTTCGCTTGATTTTATTGATTTGTAAAACTTGACTCGGTTTTGAACTGCAAGCGATTCTCCATATTGATCCTCAATCCATTTAGGATATTGACCGTAAAATACGGTGTCATGCAATCCCGTTTCTTTTACTGCTTTTTTAAGCAGCGCTTTTGTTTCATCCATATTAGAAAACTTAAAGTTTCCAAAATATCTCTTGTTTTCTTCGTCGTCTATATAAGGATCGATTAAATGCTTACCGTTTGATACATAAGCGCCATCTAATCTTACACTTACTAGACCAGTTTCGTTTTTAATTATTCTTGCCATTTTTAAATCTCCTTTTCTTTATTTTTTATTATAAGTCAAATATTGTGAGTTGACCTATTTCTTCTTCGTTTCCTTCCAACACCCCTAAAAAATCTTTATAATTCTCAAACACCATAATCCACTGTGCCAACCTTTTGCCACCGTTTATATTATACTCGCGCATAAAATTAAGGTATTCGAACATATTTATTTTACCCCCAATTTTTGCCTTTTCATATTTGATAAGGTTGCTCCAATCTAACTCGCTCAATTTGTGTTTTTCTAAAAATTGTTCTTTTGTCATTTTCTTACCCTTATCTAAACGAAATTAAAATCTTTAACACTTAAAATACCAGTTTCTAACTCGTTTAGCGTTCTTTCGTGATCTGAAGGCGATAACGTATAGACTTCGTTCCAGTCCTTTACCTTTCCGTTCTCGTTGCATTTAACGATAAATGTTTTATCAACGGCAGGATTTGATACCGAACTTACTAAGAAAAAGTCCGTTCCTTCTTGCACTAAACTTTGCTTACCAGCAATTCTTTTTGTTTCTTTAACCAAAATAATCATGTTTTTCCCTCCTTTACACTTTAATTATACCACATAAAACAAGACAAGTCAATCTTATTAATAAACTTTTTTCATGACTAAATACTGTCTTTTACTTTTTCTGTATATGATATAAAATCGTCCGTTACTTTAAGTTTAGCAACCAATATATCATATACATAGTCGTCGTATGTATTTTCACCCATTAGATAGTAAATATCCACGTCGTTCTTTTGCCCACGTCTATAAAGTCTGGCATTTGCTTGCGAATAACTTTCAGCACTCCAAACCAAACCAAACCAAATAATAGTATGACCGCCATCTTGTAAATTTAAACCATATTTTTGTGAAAACGGAGATAGTATAAGGATTTTAATCTTCCCTGCGTTCCAATCTTGTTCTTGCTTTACCCCTTCATAAACTACAGCATTAGGTAGATGCTTAACCAAGAATTCCCTATCTTCAACAAAATTATAAAAGATAATAACATTATCATTCACAACCGATAAGATATCAAGCAGTCTTTGATATTTGAACGTGTTTAGCCTTATCATTTCGCCAGTTTCTTCATATACAAACCCATTTGACAACTGCAGTGATTTGTTAATCATTTCGGCTTTATTTGCAACCATAACCTCTTCATCGCCGTGTGTATTTAAGTAATATTCATTAACTAGCGTTGCGTGTCTTTTTTTATCTGATTCGCAATATACCTTGTATGTATTTTTAGATACGTTTATTTCTAGTTTTTTTGTAATACTATGTTCGTGTAGAACATCAATCAGCGAATTATAAACATCTTGTGTCATTCTGTAATTATACTCTTCCCATTTAAGAGAATAGCAAAAATCTTCACGAAATTCCGTAAGCGTCTTTTTATAAATTCCAAGCAAATAAAAGACATAGTATAACTCATCGGCATTGACATAAGATATCGTTCCTTTATAGTCGTCTTTTCTTATATTAGAAAAAGGTGTCCCACTTAATAAAAATAAACCCCGTCCCAATATCTTTTTCAAGGCTTTAAATCTATCGGTAGATACATTCTTAAACTGAGAACATTCGTCCACGATAATCAAGTCATATTCGGGAGTCAATTCATTTGGTATAAACTTTGTGTATTGCTTTCCCGATTTCTTTGATGTGCGTTTTTCTCTTTTACCATCTAACCAAGTAACTAGTCCAGACGATATAATATGGATGCAGTGTTCTCCAGTTTCTTTTAATATCTTTTTTCTTTTAGTTTCAGTGCCTTCAATTAAGCGTAGAATTGATTTCATATAGTGAAAGTTTTCAAACTTGTCGATTTCATTTTGCCACGTAGAGAGCGATACGGCTTTTGGTGTGATAATCAAAACCTTCTTATAATTCTCAACAAAGAGTTTATGGTCAATGAGAGCAAGGGTAAGAGAAGTCTTACCCGTTCCCATATCTAGAAAAATACCAAAACGCTCTTCATTTTTGATTTGTGCTAAAAAACCATCTTCGTCTTTCCATTTCATGCGTATTCCCACCTTTTACCATAAGCAGTTTTTTGCCTTCCTTTACAAACGGAGATTATATTTGTTTTATTTGCTGTTAAAATTCCCAATTCCTGAATGTATCTAACTGCCTCAGATATTGTTTTGAATGTTTTTTCTATTTTACCGTCTTTTGATAGCATATTGACAGGCTTTCTTTGTGAAGTTACACCAGATAATTTACGATTTAGTTTATCAAAAGCGTGGTTGTTATTTTCTTGGATATTACACCATTCAATGTTGCTCACACTATTGTTAGTCCTATTTCCGTCTTTGTGGTTTATATGTGGTTTGTTCCCATTCATTAGTAAAAATGCCTGTGCAACTAAACGGTGAACCTTTGCTGTTTTTTTAATTCCGTCTTTGCATAGTAGAACATGTCTGTAGCCATCTTTATCAAAACCACCATTTATAATTTTTTCTTTAATTAGTTTTCCTTGCACGGAATATCTTTCTAAACTCTTAATCAATCCTGTATCTGAAACTTGATATATGCCTTCATATTCTGGGATGTCTTTCCATATCATTTGACCACCTCGATTTTCATGAGTATTTTAAAAGACTTTTCATAGTCTTTTGATGCCAGATACCAAACGTCATCTTCGAAGACAAAATATCTACCACGGTGAACTTCTCTATAGCATTTTCTTCCGCCAAGAATTGTTCCTTTATATTTTACTTTTATAGTTTTTCCATTAGTCATAAATCTTTCCGCCGTAATAAGTTAATAATAAGTCTTGTGTTCTATCAAGCGCGCGCTCCTTTTCTTCTTTTGATAAACTTTCGTAATCGCCTTGCATTTTATCAGTTGCCCCTAAAAGTATATCTTCCATTTCTTCCATATCGTTGATTGTTTCAGTATCATCTTCAACCATGCGATTAAACAAATATACTACAATTGCATCTTCTCTTGTAATCCAAAAGAATGTATCGCTTTTAATCATTCTCAACACCACCTTCAATGACTATGTATCGGTCATCGTCTTCTTGTATAGCAAGTCCACCCCATGTTCCGTGTAATTGTCCTATGCTGTCAATATATTCCACTATACCAACACGACCAGTATAGTTTGGTTCGCCCAACATTTTGATAATTTTTATCTTGTCGCCTACTTTTGCTTTACCCATTATAACACCTCAGTTTCTTTCTTTAAATGTGCTTCTAGTTGTTTCATTGCTTCATTATACACCATTTCTATATTTTCTTCAACCAGTCCTTCTTGTAAACCGACCGCAGTTATCATTTTTTTGATTAAGTCTTTATGGTCGTTGATAAGTGTTTCTAGTGCTTTGATATAACCTTTAAAACTTTTTCTCGTAGTTTCTTGGATAAGCGTTTTATATCCGCTGAACGCCCCAAAAGTTATGCTATTTCCTTCAATTTCTATTGGCTTTACGTGTAAGTAATACCCACGTTTAATCTTTTCGTTGCTAAAACCAGAATACCCACCAAGTGAATACTTTAAATCTACACATATATGTAATGTGCCTTTAATTTGAATTTCTACTAGATAATTTTTCATTTCTTTTCTCCTTAATTTCTTTTTATAAAAGTTTGTTTAGTTCGCTGTAAACTTCAAACGCCTCGTTGATAATTTCCTTGATATCGTTTTGAGTTTTTACAATGTTTTCAAAGTTCAATGGAAAACTACCATCGAAGTCAGTAAAGCCAAACTCAAACTGTTGTATAACCTTATTAAACCATGATAACTGTTCGTTTATTTCCTCTCTAATCTTGTTTTTGTTCATAAGTTTCTTATAACTCCTTTTCTTTTTCTTTCCTTTTGTTGTGATTTTCTTTGTCTTATTTAATGTTTTCTTCAATGGTATATTTCACTTTAATAATAGAATATTTTTCATTTTTCAAATAACTTAAATCTCTATCATTTAATTTACCACTATCAATTCTTTTAGCATCTTTAAAGTGCTTTGTTTTTGAAACCTTCTTACCTTTAACACCATTAAAATAAGCCCCATCTTCAAATTTAACTATGTAAGTTTTTAATTGATATTTACTCATCTTTTTCTCCTTTCGTTTTCTTCCTTTTGTTATAAGTTTCTTTAATTAGTTCACCAATAACACCAATAATTAACGGTGGACAAATGATGATAAAAATAAAAGACGCCTTGTCAGTAACCCTATTAGGCAAAATCACAAACATTATTATTAAAAACCAATTCAATAAAATATAAATAATTAAAATTATTTCAAGTGTTGTCATTTAGTTTCACCCCTGTTGTTTTATTCCTAATTCATCATCAGTTAAATCATCTAATGATAATAGCAATAATATTTGTTCTTTACTAAAACTACCGTTGTTTTTATATTGTTCGAGTTCTGAGTTTAATTGTATATAAAATCGCCTTTCGTTCTTTAAATACCATATTGAAACCATAAATACTTCATCATCGTTTTCACAAATACCACTAAAACAAACTTGTCTATCACCGTAATATCTTATCTGTAAATCTAAATTATAATACTCGCATAATTCTATTAATTCTTTTATTTTTTCTTTCATTTTCGTTCCCTCCAATCTAATCTTTGTCCGCATTCTTTACAAAATTTATTAGCGTCTTTGTAATATTCATTCAACTCAGTTTTACAATTAGGACAAATAGGAAATTTAAAACCCTTTGATGTTCCTATTACAAATTTTTTAGGAGTATCTTTATCTACTAATTGTTCTAATATTTCGAATGCTTTTTCTTTGCCTTCAATTTTCCAATAGAAATGTTTTTTAAATAAATTCAACGCTTCTTTACTTGTCATTGCCATTGTCAATCTCCACTAAATAATCATACAACTCACGATAGTTGTCGTATATATATTTCACAAAATCTTCTGGTGTATCGTCTAAATCAAAACCATATAACTCTTCGTAGTAGTCCAACTTGACCTCGTAATAGAGTTCCATCAGCTCAGCTTGTTTATTGAGTTTTTCTAATTCGTTTTCTCTTAAAACAATTACTAGTGATAACGCAAGCGTTATAATAATAAATATAATTAAAACAATAATATTTTTTCTCATTTTCTTTCTCCTTTATATATCTCTTATGCAGTCTTCACAAAACTCCATATCTTCCCAAACATCGTGCAAATGCTCTTCGTGAACTATCTCGCCACAGTTATCACATTCTCTAATCGTAGCACCACGAACTTGCTCCATAAAATCAAACAGTGTCCTTGCCGATTTTGGATTCAAGCTGTATCTATCACAGTAGTCTACGAACTGAGAGTGTGTAATTTTATTTTCGTCTTTTATAATCATAATTATTCTCCTTTATAATTTGTAGGTAGATGTTCTTCTAATAATTCTGACAATCTATCCAATAATAAGTAGTCTTCTTCGTATGTTTCTTTTGAACCATCAGGGGAAAGTCTATTTCTTAAATCAATTACATCGTCATATAGAACTGCCATCCTAAGATCAATACTATGTGTTTTAGTTTTTTCCCTGTTATCAATTTCAATTTCTTGGATTAATTCTCTTAAAGTTTGGTTCAAGTTATTTGCCAAGGAGATTACTTCTCTAATTTTATTTTTCATTTTTCATACTCCATCATTTGTTCATAATCTCTATAACCGTATCTTGAAAATATGGCATCGTTTAATGTTTCAATAGATAAACCATTTATGTTAGTTAGTAGTTTCAACTCGTCGTGGGTGAATAGTTCTCGTTCTATTAACTCGTCAAATAATTCGTTAGTTGTTAATTCTTTTTTCATTTCTTTCTCCTTTTATCCTAAAATTATAATATCTTCTAAATCTTCTTCATTTACTTGATAAAGCACATCAGCATAATTTTCAACATCAGTTGTAAATGAATAAAATAGTGCATGAAAACCATTGCCCTCATCATCTTGTGAGATAAAAACGTATTTATCTCCTAATCCATTATCAACCGCGTTTTTACATACTTTTAACAAATCGCTAACTGTTAATGGTTTGTTTCTCCAAGTTGGAATTACTTTGCTTTTTTCTTCTCTCATTTTCTTTCTCCTTTTTAATACATTTGATAATTTGAGCCTAAATAAATCAATGTTTTACTTCTCTTTACTTTTTGTATGGCTTTTCCTAAAAAGTAGTGGCTTTTATAGACAATATAAAAACTCTTGCCCGTCTTTCTGTCTTTTACGTGCATGTATGGTTCATATAGAACCTCGTCAAAATTGTAAGATGTTTTAACTCTACCATCTTGTGCCATATTAGTAACTTACAAAATACATGTCTAACTTATGTAGCAATGCGTAATCGACCATGTTTTTTAGGTGTTCAGTGTTATATAAATCGCAATCACTTGGTTGATTATTTACTTCTACATACTCTTCATAGAATTCTTCAATTTCTTCATAACCAATAAGCCCTGAGTCTTTATACTCGCCGAACCATTTGTTATTGAACTCTTCCCATTTAGAATCATACTGTTTGCCTAACTCTAAGTATCTATCATAAGGCTTTACGTTAGGAATTGATGCGTGTAATCTATAACCCATATTATTTACCTCCTCTCAGCATTTGTTTAATATGTTTAGTTGCTCTTTCTAGTCCTTCGTTGATATTATATCTGCTCACTTCGTAAACATTACGCATACCACTAAAATAGTGGCGTCTAATATTAGGATCTACATCTACCAATATAAAGTGTGCTTTTCGCATATAACTGTCTGAAAGTTTAGTTCCAAAGCCACCATCAGTTATGAATATAATCTCTTCGTGTGGTCTAGTCTTTACTTCTCTTGGATTTGTATAGCCTTCGAGTAAGTTAGATAAAAAGCGATAGTCAAGTTCTCTTCTTGTTATTTCATAATTTTCTTTTCCAAAAGCCATAAATCTTATATCTATATATTTATTCATTTGGTCATAGAATGATTTTAAGTAATTGATAGACTCTTTTAATCTTGAACCCGCCATTGAACCACTGATATCAAGATAGAATAACACTTTTGCGTTCTTTCCGCCTTTACTCAAATCATGACTATTGACATCAAACTTTTTCTCATTAGCAACGTAATCTTTTCTTGCATACTTTTTAAGTGATAGTTGCTTTGCGTTTCCTGTGTGTCTAGTCATTGTGTTTGAGCCTTTGATACCAGTTCTACGTGCAGTTGTGAATGCAGATATTTTGAACTGGTCATAAGGTCTATTATCAAAGTCAGGATTATAAAGTCTTCCTAGTCCATTATCTAATTCCCCTTCAAGTGCTTTTCCTTGTGCTAGCATTGTTGAAAGTTCCTCTTCAAGTTCTAGCAGATCTTTCTCTTCTTCGGTTAGTTCTTGTTGTTCTTGTTGTTCTTGCTTTTCTTGCTTTTCTTGCTTTTCTTGCTGGTCTTGTTGTTCTTGCTTTTCTTGCTGGTCTTGTTGTTCTTGCTGTTCTTGGTCTTTATTCCAAGACTCTATGAGTTGGTCGAGTAAGTCGCTAACTTGATTTGATAAGTCAACCAGTTCGGTTGCCTTGCTAGTTTCTTTTCTCAATTCATAGTCTTTGCTTTGATATATTTTATTCAGTCTTAAAATGTTTTCAATGATTTTAGCACGTTTTTCAGTGTTCCCTATTTGCTTAACATATTTTGAGTTATCTACAGTTCTTAATAAAGCAAGCGCCAGATCTGTTTTGCTTTCTATCTTTGCGTGTGTTTCGAATGCTAAATCTTGAAAAGCATATCTAAACAATCTAAACTTTGTGCGTGTATTCCATTTTTCTATTTGATGTTCAATACGGTTGTCCTCAAGAATATTTGTAATATCGGTATAAGGTAGATCATCTGTATAAATGGCGTGTCCTATTTCATGTAAGATAAGTGAATAAAACAATGAATAGAATAACTTTGGCATTTCAAACAAGATAGCTAACAAGTTTTGTTGAGCAATAACAATGGTTTGTTTATCTAGCGAAAAATAAGAAGTTCGAGCATATCTATCTAACTTTATATTTACTTTATAACCGATTTTCTTTGTGTAGTATTCCTCAAGAAAGTTTATTTGCTTGCGATAATAGACAAAGACTTTTTCAACAATTAAGTTAGGATCAGTTTGCATTTAGACTGCCTCCTTTAATATTCTCTCAAGTAATCTTTGATATTCTCCTGTGCCTTGTATTTTGCGGAACTCTTTAATGTTAGTAACATCTCCCATACATACTTTAAATTGGAACTGAGTTTCAAAATCATACTTAATAAATCTTTGGTAGTCGCGGAAGTTTAGTTCTCTCATATCAATCATACCAGAATTACGCACATGATTATAAAGAGTTCTTACACTGTATAACCAATTCTCCGATACATTCAGTCTTTTACAAATGATATCATCAGTAAGTTCAAGCACGATACCAACAGCGCGACCTAATAAAGCATCGCCCAGTGGCATACGCTCATCAGTTTCACTTGGTGGATTCAGCGACATTAAGATTTTAAAGCCTTTAGCAATTTCTACAACTTCGTCGCCTATAACCACAGTTCTTTTTTCGTCAGTCAACCCTTGAATAAACATAAGAGTATCTTGTGGTAGTTCATTTCCTTCATCCAGAAAAACATGCTCGCCGTTTCTTATGGCTTGCAAAAAAGGAGTTTCATAAGGTTTTAGCCCAGTTCCATCTTTATCAGCAAGATAGTAGCAAAGACTATACGGATCGAGTCCTTTATTACTAGCATATTGAATAATGTTTGGATAGCGTTGTTCTACGATAAATGATTTACCTACCCCAGTTTCTCCCATGATAATAAACAAACGTTCTTTAGTATTTGGATTCTCAAACGCTTCAAAGAAGTTATCGACTACATTTAATTCTTTTTCTTTTCTCTCTTTATTAAATCTTATTTCCTCAATGTCTTGTTCTTTTGCGTTGCTTTCTTTAATCAGTTCAACCAGTTTCTCCAGTTCTTGTGCATCAAGGTTTTCATACAGTTCAATGACTTTGTCTACCATTTCGTTGCTACAAGAATAAATTGTAAACTCCGTTTTATAATCACTCAGTATCTTTCTTGCTTTTGTAAAATCTGGATTGTTTGTTGCAATCTTTAGCATTTCGCTTGCAGTAATCATAGTCCTGCCTCCTCTTTCTCTTTCAAGTATCTACCTGTTTCTTGGATGCGTTTGTCTATGTCTTTTATTCTTGCTAGTATCTTAAACACACCTTCTCTATCCACCATTAGCTGTTTGTAATAAGTGCTGTCAACAGTAATCTCAAAATACGTGCTAGCCTTTTTGTCATTAAGTGCTATCAGTTCCTTATACTCTTCCATTGTGTCAAGCACTTGTAGCAGCCCGTCCTCAATAAAATAAACCTTACCATCTGATGCTACTTTGTATTGTCTTTTCATTTTTCTCACCCTTTCTTTATAAAAAGACCTAAACGTTTTTAACATAAAATGTTTAGTTAGTAAAGTCTTGTTTTTCAAGCCCCTTTATCTTACATAAATATTATACCATAAATAAGACATTTATGCAAGCGGTTTTATTAAAAAAGTCTTGTTTTTTGTATTGGTCTTTTTTTGCCTTTTTGGCTTGGTTTATTTAAAGCAACCACTTTTGCTAACTGGTCTTTTTTTTGGTATATTGGCTAATTGTCTTAAAAGATGTGTTTTTGTTGTAATAATCGATGTAATAATGCCCATTGTTTTAGTGAGGTGTTTTTATATACCAGTAGGTAGTAGGTAGGTAGTGGTGAGTGGTTTATTATTCCGTTTAGCTATTATAGGTCATTATTACATCAATTACAACAGCATTTTACCACCTTTTAAGACATTGTCTAGTTTTTGGTATTTTAGGACACTTTTACATGCACCACTTTTTAAGACAATGTAAAAAACAGTTTTTTTATATTAAAAGTAAGACATTACTGCTTTTAAGACACAAAAGTCAAAACTCTTTTAGTCTTTTTTTGGTCTTTAGTCTTAACCCCGTCTTTTCAGTCTTTTTGTCTTGCAGATCTGAGAAAGTGCAAGCATAAAAAAACCACCCGTTAAGGTGGTTTAGTTTTTTGCCTATTCGGCTTCGGCTTGTTCGGCTAAATATTGGTCGTAGAGTTCATCGAGTTTTGCGTGTAGTTGTTCACGGTTGACTTTAGGATTTTGTAGTTCTATGATTTGCTGATTAAGTTTCAAAAGTTCGTCCATGTCCTTAGTAGTTTTCGCGTTGATTAGTTTTTCCATTCGTTCGCGTTCTACTTCTTTGATTTTTGCTTTGTCTACCGTTGCGCATTCTTTGATAAACCGTTCAATTAAACTGGTTGTTGTTCTAGTTCTTGTTTCAGTTTCTACCAAGGTTGACAAGTCAAACCCAGCTTTTTCTAAAAACTTTAATCCCGCCTTTCGGTTCATTCCACTTGTTGCGCCGTTTTCCTTAGTCGCGTTGCTAATGCTTGTGTATTCATACTCCACTAATACACCGTTCTCTAATTTACTAATTTTAATCATTTTGTTTCATCCCTTTCTTATTATGATTAAATGTTAAGGTGTTCCTACCTTACAGTAATATTATACCATAAAAAGATACCAAAAGCAAGACATTTAAATACTTTTTTTAATTTTTTTTTAATGTTTTTTACGCGCACCCAGATCTGCCATGCGTATTATTGTAATGTATATATGTATTATGAAAGTGTAAAGTGTTCGCGCGTTCGATAGGTTGACACGGGGGGGACATATTCCAACCGCACTTGCACCCCCACCCCCCCCTGTGGTATATACCCACCCTCACCGTCCACCAATATTTCTCCTATTGCTAAAAAGAATAAAGTGTTATATAATATAGGGGGGGCGATTGCAGATGAATGGAGTATCACAATTAAAACTAACACAAAATCTAAAAGTTGCAACAATCATGAAAGCAACTGGAAGAACTGACAGCGAGATTGCTACGTATTGTGGAATAACTACAAAAGAATTCCTAGAAATAATAGAAAGCGACGCATATCTAAAAGAGATATTCGAAAACGCAAGTTCAAAGGTTGCCACAGAAATAGAGCAAAAGTTTCTAGAAAACGTAATGAGTAAACTTGACGCGGGGGATACTACTGACGCGAAGTTTTTCTTGGAAAGAACGACACAAAAATACTCAAGGAAAGACAATATTGCTGTAAGTGGTGAACTATCTATTGACGAAGTGATCCGTAATCATGGCGAGAAACAGTAATCCGTTGACGGGGGTTGACTATAAGAATACGTTATTCAATCCTAGATGGTTTATTGAAAACATGCTATATATAGTCGATAAGAAGAACAAGCTCGTGAAGTTTAAACTGAATCAAGAACAAAGCAAGATGTTAGACCACATTCAATTTTGTTTGGATAATGATTTACCGATAAGAATGATTGTCCTAAAAGCAAGACAGATTGGCTCAACAACTTTTTTTAGTGCTCTTGGCTTCTGGCTAGCAAGTATGAACAGAAACATGACATACGGAATTGTCGCGCATAGACTGGATAGTGCTGGAAGTATTTTCCAGAAATGTAAGATATATTATAACAATTTACCAAAAGCGTTGCAACCATCTACAACGCAAATGTCAAGCGAAGGGATTACGTTTGACAAAAAGGACGGGACGGGGATTGGTAGTAAGATACAATTTGCTACTGTCAATGAAGGTGTATTTCGTGGACAAACACTGTCATACCTTCACTTAACGGAGTGTGCGTTCTGGGAAGGAAATATACAAGCCATAGAAAACTCACTTGCTCCAACGGTAAGTGTTAACCCAAGGACAGTAATTGTAAGAGAATCTACGGCGAACGGATATAATTTCTTCAAAGATGACTGGGACAGAGCCGTTCAAGGGAAGAGTGAATTTACACCATTTTTCTTTGGTTGGCAGGATCACGAAGAATATAAAATGCGTGTGCCGATGGGATTTAAATTAACTGAAGAAGAAGAGGAACTGAAGAAGAAGTTTAAAATAAGTAATGAACAAATAATGTGGCGAAGATACCAAATAGATAATAACTATGGCGGTAATCCGACATGGTTTTCTCAAGAAAATCCAATGACTCCGCAAGAAGCGTTTGTTGCTTCAGGCACGGGGGTGTTTGATAGCAAGACTATTCAAGAAGGGTATGAATCTGTGAAAAAACCGATCAAAAAGGTTGCACTTACAAGTTATCCTACTTTTGAAAAGTTACTTGTATGGGAAGAACCAAAACAAGAAACTAAAAAAATATATCAACAAAAGGCTGAATGGAACGAAGACATTCAAGACTATGAACTTATTGATACAGATATATTGCTAGAAGAACGTGACTATAAAACACCTTATACTCTGGGTATTGATACGTCAGGTATGGGGGCGGATAAGAACCAAATAGTCGTTGTCGATAATGTCACAAAGAAAATGGTGGCAAGATATGGCATAAAAAATTTATCAGAAAGATTTCTTGCAAAGATTGCAGTTGAGATAGCAAAAATGTATAATAATGCTATGATTGCTCCAGAAGTAAACTTCTCACATGCTATTTGTGACTTCATTATGGAAGACGAAGGTTATAAAAATGTTTATATCACTGAAAGTCTAACCAGAAAAGACAGAGCGGTCACTGGTGGTATTGAATATGGTTTCAAAACTACTGGATTAACCAAAGCACCTATTATATCAGGTATTAGAGCATTACTTACAGAAAATCCTGAACTTGTGCCAGATGAAGAATTCTGGTATGAAGTAGAATACTATATCATGGAAGACAGTGCGAGAAATATTATGAATGCTTCACAGGGACATCATGACGATATTATTGTGGCGTATGCTATTGCCGTGCATGTAAGTAATAGTTTCCAAAGTCAACAACAAATTATACAGGTGAAAAAACAAGATACTCAAGGGGGTAACTTCTTGGTAGATTTAGTAAATCAAAAAAGCCGTAAAGGTGTGAAATTAAAAAAAGGAGTGTATCGGAACAATGCTTAAAAAAGTAAAAGATTATTTCAGACGACTAAAAGTTGCTGAAGAAAAAATCAAAATGCAAGAAGAAAGAATCGTATCGCTTGAAAAATTTGTTCAAACAACAAGAGATATTCAAGAAAGAAAAAACCTAGGTGTTGATGCTAAAAAGAAATGGTTAAACAGTTATCCAGACGAAACCATAAGCACCAATAAGAGGGGAGTTTAATCATGGACAGAACACAATTAAATTATCAACAATTTGAACTTGCTAACAGTTTCAAAAGTTCCATCGGTTTGCTAAAGGAAATAGAGCGAAGTGTTTTATTTGAAGGTGGTAAGCAATGGAACATGGACGAGGATATTAAAGATTTTCCTAAAATTACATTAAATATCATTAAGCAAATAGGTAAAACAAGAAAAAGTAATATCATGCAAAATAAGTATGGTTACTTGGTAAATTCAACTAATTTTCAAAGCATAAGAAAAATTCAAGATTTTTTGAAGTATTTATCAGAAATCACTAATTTAAGGAAAAAAGACTTAAAAGCGGTTGATGATGATTATAAAAAAGGAACTGCTATCCATTATTTTTATTGGGACGCTGAAAAGCGTGGTTTTATGAATAATTCTGGCGGTGAAATGCGTGTTGAAGTCGTGGATATCCGTAACTTTGCCGTTGCAAATCCTTATTTACAAGATATTCAAGATCAAGAATGGGTAATGCTTGTTACAAGAGAACGTATCAATGCATTGAAAGAAAAATTTCCAAACAGCGCAAAAGATATTGTTGCTGACGGACGTTCTTATACATCTTCAACAGAAAGCAATCAAGCAAATGTCACAAATGAAGAAGACTTTGTGAATGTTTATATTAAATTCTTCCGTAATTTTGAAGGTCAAGTTTTCTTTGAAGTGACTACTCAAAACGCTATGCTTAAAGAAGCAACACCGCTAAATCCTTATTATGAAAAAGGGTTAAGCAAAAAAGAAATGCCAAATACCACAAGCGTTATGGATGAAATGGATAAGGTAGCACAAAAAGATAAACGATCAAAACATATATGGAACTTATATCCGTTTGCAAGACTTGCTTTAAATGAACGTGACAATTGTTTTTATGGTTATCCAATCACTATGGAATACATTGAATCGCAAAAATCTATCAATAATCATTATTCAATCTATGATAAAGCACTTCAAGATAACGTCCTTGGTGGTTTTGTTTTCCGTAAAGGTGTTATTGATGCTAATGAAGTCACTGCAGAAAACGGACAAATGATTGAAGTAGATACTATGCCAAATGAACGCATTGACGGGGCGTTTGGTAGAATTCCTGTTGCCAATGTTCCACAAGACTCACTTGGATATTCACAAGGACTTGTTGGTATGGTTCGTCAAGTGGCTGGGGCAAGTAATGTTCAAATAGGTATGTCAGACTATGCAGGACAATCTGGTAAACAAACAGAAATGTTACTTAATAGAGCAAGAGAAAACTCAAGCGATAACGCGATGTTGTTTAATGAATTTAAACGAGAACAAGCATATATCATGTTTTTATTTGCTAAATTCTTCTATGATAATGAAGCATTCACTTTAATTGACCATGGTATGAATGAAGATAACGTAAAATCATATATGGGTGATAATGATGGTGGCAAGTTCAATGGAACAGAATACCTTGAAGACGATGTAATGATTGATATTCAAGTAGGTTCTGCACCTTCGTTTAGTGAATTCACAAACCTTGAACTTCTTGGTCTTATGGTCCAGTCAGGTCAACTTCCTTTTGAAGTATATCTGTCCATGTTACCAGATGGTTATGTATCTAACCGTGAAGAGTTAAAGAAACTTGCTGAAAATAATTCAAATAAAGTTATTCAACAACTACAACAAGAATTAGAACAAGCGAAAAACGTTATGCAACAAATGGCTAAAGCGTATGAGCAGACTGCGAAAGACAGAGATAATATTGATATTGTTGTTCGTGAGAACGCAAATCTCAAGTCTATGTTGGCAGAACAAACTGCACAGGCAATTAAGTCAGTTGCTGATATGTCGCAGAAAAATCAAGAGATGATGACAGAAATGCAAAACGTGTTAAAAGCAATTGGTCGCCAGAAAAATAATGAAAACTAAATAAAGTCTTGACTTATCTTGTTTTATGGTTTATACTATAAACACAATCGGGCTATTTCCGTTAGATAGCGTCGGTTCTCTAGACCGTTAGAAGAGAGGAGATTATCACATGAATGATAACGAAAAAAAATTAGAAGTCGAAACAGTTGATGAAGAGCAAGATTTCTTTAAAGACGTATTAGACGATCCAGAATTGGATGAAGAAGAAAAACTGGATGCTGAAGGTGAAGAAACTGACCAGCAAAAAAACGACCGTCCACAAAAAAACATCGATGCGGAAGCGAAACGCAAACGCCTCGAAGCAGAAGCAAAGGCTCAAAAGGCTCTTGAAGAAAAGAAAGCCAAAGAAGAAGCGGAAGCACAAAAACAAAAAGAAGCCGAAGATAAACAAAGAGAAGCAAAGGAAAAACAAATAAGTTCACTTGGAAAACAATTGGACGAATTTAAAAAAGAATTTCCAGATGTTGAATTAAAAGAACTTGATAAAGACAAGGCTTTTAAACTGTATATCGATGGCAAGCTACTTGGTAAAAAGCATTTCACAGATCTTTATAAGGAATATCTTGAAGTGCGCTCTGAATTAAGTGGTAAACCGAAAGAAGAAGTGGAAAGAAATTATAGGAAAAAAGCTCAATCATCAAGTGGTTCGTCAATTCCTAAATCTGAAACCAATCCTAACGACGTTTACTCTGAAGAAGAATATAACCAAATTATTGCAAAACTTCCTTATATGTCAGATGCTGAGGTTAGAAAAATCATGCCTAAATTTGACAAAAGCACAAAGTATTACCAAAAATAAAAAATTAAAAGGAGAACTGAACTATGAACACAAGCAATGCAAAACTAGTGAAGTTGTCCCAAATGGTATATCAAGAATGGTATCGTAAAACAGTTTTAGTCCAATCTTGTGATAATGCATTTGATGGAGAACTTAACTTAAAAACTCGTGAAATTGACATTCCTGTTTATCATGATTTGTCAGTTCACACAACTTCTTTGAAAGAAAGAGAAGTTAAACCAGCGACGTTAGAATTTATTCGTGCGTCAACAAAACGTGTAACTATTGATAAAGGTAGATATTCTCACTGGGGGACTACAACAATTTCAAAACTTGTTGATGATTTATCACAACCAGATTCAGAAGCAAGAAAGAAATTGACAAATAAATGGGCTATTGAAGCCGAAAACGAACTTGCTGTTTGGGTAGCACAATTACCAGCCAAACAACAAATTGACTTAATCACATTACTTGGTGATGACGGTATCCTTGATACTGAAAATCTTTTAAAAGCTCTTGATATTCTTAAAGCACATGCTGAAGATAAAGATATGTCACCTGACGACTTTACTTTATTCGTTTCAAGTAAATTCGAACAAATTATTCGTGATGCTAAAATCTTACTAGGTAGCAACTTAACTGCTGACGATGCCTTCACAAAAGGTTATGTCGGAGTTGCAGATGGCGTTACTATTCGTAAGCATGAAGTTAAAAAAATCACAACTAGAAACGCAACTACAAAACTTGTAGAAGCAGAATGGGGTATTTGGAAAACAAAAGATGGTATCCAATATGTCATTCCTTATAAGAATACTATTTCTTATGAAATTTCACCTGATCAAATCTTATTAGGTGGAACGGCTTACCAAAGTGTTGAATATTACGATTTCTTCAACATTTATCCATCAAGATTATTCAAAGTTAAAATTAGATATGCTGGCACTAGTAATCCGCCAACATCGTTTTAATTAGAGAAAGGTAAAGGTGAATAATAATGGCTTATGCAATTAAGAACATTGATTTAAACATCAAACGTCCAGCAGTTGAAGGTAAAAAAATCGTATTTACCAGTGTAGCAACTGCAAATGACCACTTCCGTATCCCTCGAAGATATCCTTTCGCGGATATCGTTGATTATGAAACGTTGAAATCAGAAGGTTTCTTCCGTCACGCAACAACTACCGTTTCTTCTGATCTTGGTGGTTCTTCTGTTGCAGACACAGAAGGAAATTTAGGTTTCCAACTTCCAAATACGGAAAAACTTATCCTTTTAGCGAAAAAAGGTGCAGCAACTAAAGAAACTTTGGTTATCGAAGGTTCAACTGAATATGGTATTGATGACTTAACTGTTACATTACCCGCAGGTGCAATTGGCGATTTATTTGAAGTTGATTTATATGACTTTGGTCTATACATCACAGGTGTTGCAGGCGAAAAAGGTATCATGATCAAAGCGCCAGACACAACAGTTAGCGTTGCACTTATTGCAAGAATGGGATAAAAGATTATCAAAATTAAGGGTGTTTTCAAAAACACCTTTTTTTTTATTTATTTTTGTGGTATAATATAGGAGAGGTGAGGTTGTGGGAAATAAATATCATAAAAATCAACTTTTAAGAGTTGAAATAAAGTCAAAAGCAATATTCAAAAAAGGGAAAAAAGGTTTCATTACCTATTTTAGGGGTGGGACTGACGAAATGATTATTCATGATTTGAAACAATTATATCCGCAATTTATGAACCCAGATGATCAACCTGTCGTGAATATCACTCCTATTAAAAAGTCGGAGTATAATTTTGATAGAAACACAAAGCGCATCAACGAAAAACAACAAATGGTTAATACGCGTGCAAATGTTATGAAAGCGGAGGATTACGAAGATGAAACTTTGGCAAATTAAAGCAATGTCATTACGTATTATGTTTACAGATACCAGTATTCAATTTAGCGAAGAAGAATTCAGTTCTGGCGTTTTATTGGCGAACAATAATACTAGAGAAAAACTTGTCCGTATGGATGATAGTATTAGACGTGCAATTGATAGATATTATGAAATTGTCGGTGAGGCGCGTTCATTTGATACTTTTTCATTAGACGAAACTGGGCAATTTATTGATTTTGCTGATAACCTTGATTTTGGTTATCCTGAACGCGTTGATGTGAAAATCTATAATTCTTATAATGGCGTAAAAACTTTACGACTAACTAAAACACAAGTGGATTATGTTTATGACAGCATTAGAAAAAGAATTTATTTTGAATACCAAGATTATTCTGTTTATGGTGAAAATGTTACTTTTGTTGTTTGGTATAAACGCGCGAAGTTAAATATTCCCGAAAACGTTGACCAAATGACGTATGACTTAAATGATATATTTATCCCAGAAGAAGTCCAACGCATGATGCCATATTTTGTTAAAGGTGAACTTTACGAAGAAGATGAACCTGCGATGGCACAAACAGCGTATGCAACGTATATTAGTTTTTTAAGAGGATTAAAACGACCATTTAATAAGGTTCAAACGAAAGTAAGAAGATCACAAATATTTAATAAAGATAATTAGGGAGTAGTATAATGGCAAATAAAGAAAGAAAAGTTTTTTCTATTAACAACTTCAGAGGATTAGATAAAGAAAACAAGTTATTAAAAGTGGCTGATTTTCGTGCGTCTGATGGAAAAAACTTTATTATTGATAGTGAAACATTAAAGACAAGACCAGCAATTACACATAAAGATACACTTCCTTTTGATATTGAAGTGGATGATAGACTCGTTGCATCTTATAAATTTAGAGAAGTAGAAATATTTATAACGAAGTTCCATATATACATATATGATGGCAACACGGTTATCAATGAAAGACATTCAAATGTTTTAAAACAAGCAATAAGTTCATTGAATTTTGAAGGTAAAGAACCTTTATTTCGTGAAGAAAAAAGTTGTTTGTTCATTTTTAACGTTGGCGACATATATGTTTTTTCTATATTAAGAGATTCAAACGGTAAGATATATAAATATGTTTTATATCCTCTTTCAGCAACACCATTAACAAATACATTCCTTGCGAATGATTACTATTATAAGCAATTTGAAGACTTGCCGAAACCATATGAACCAACTATTTTTATTGGTGACAACAGATATGAAGATATGAACCTTTTATCAAAGGTTACAAAGTATAAACTTTTCGCTTCCAATCGTGATGCAAAAGACGGTAAAACTACATACACATTACCAACAGTATATGAGAAAGAAAAACATTTTGATTATAGTTTTGATATTTCGTTTTATCAAGACAAGTTTGCTGAACACGGTATTTATCCTATTTTCTTAGGTAGAGAAGGGGAAGATATAGAAGAAATTGAAATCAATTATGGTTCAACATTAAACGAAGATGGCATTGAAATAGAAGACATTTTCTTTCCAAAAGAAGATTTTGTTTTTACTGTTGAGCCAGATGATATTCTAACGCTAGCAAATCCAACAAAGGTTTCTGATATTGTCGGCGTTACAAAAGAATGGTTCTTTAAAGCCAAAGTAAGAGAAGACAACAAACAAGTTTTTACATATATTTTAGATTATATAAACATTGACCAATCGTTAGCAGAACCATTGATTGACGGAAATAAAACATTAAAATTTAGTTTACCAATTAAATATAATGCAGTCTATAAAGATAATAACACAGTTGTTGCAAGAAAAGTAGAAGAAATGAATGTTGATATTTATGTTCAATTAAAGTTTTATGCCGTTGACCAAACATTATTTACAAACAAAACCGTTTATTCTTCACCAAATGTGACTGAATATGATTTAGATAATCCATATCCTGAATATCCAACTGTATCGGGAATATTTACGGAAATTGAACTTCCACCAATTTCTTCGCCAAGTTTAACAAAGGAAACTTTTGAAAATGCGGCAAGCAGTTATTTAAGAAAGCATAAAGGAGAATATAATGACGAAGAAAAATTAAAGATTAAAGGAAGACTTTTTAACGGTTCAAGTAATGTTCAAAAAAAGGGTGCTACTGTAAATGGTCAAGAATCATGGATTTATCGTGATATAGCAACTATAACAAACAAACAAGTCCGTGTATCTGATATTAGTAAAGAATACGATCTAGATAAAGATTTCCCAGACTATCCTTATGTTGTTGGGACATTTACTGAAAGAGATTTATTCGCAGAACCAGAACAATTAGCAAACCTTGGTCAAGAAGATTTCGAGTCTTTATGTGAAGCCTATATTTTGGAGCATGAAAGTGATTTTGAAGACGGTGAAAAAGTAAAACTTCGTGCTCAATTTAAAGATTATTACGACGAAGTCACAGAAGAAAGCATTGTTCCTGAAGAATATACGCTTTGGACATATGCAACACTTCCAAAAATGGCTACACATACTGAATATTTATCAAGTAAAACAAATGTATTACCAAATAATCCAGACTATCCCGAGTATCCAACCGAAGGCTCAACAGGCTACGTTATTGATTTACCAAAAAAATTACAAACAGGATATACGGAAAATCATTTTGTCGCGGATTGTCAAGCATATATCGATGAAAATCCATATGAATTTACTGATGGACAACTAGTTAAGTTCCGCGGTAGATATTACGAACCGTCGACGATTGAAACAGAGGAAGTGGTAAATGCTGAAACTATTGATAACTGGATATTTAGTGAACATAATGAACTTATGAATAAAACTGATTATTCTAAAATATCTTATGAAGTTCCTCGTTCAGCTGTGTTCCCCGATTATCCAAACGTTTCGTCCTACGGAAGAACAGTTATTGACCTAGGTTCAAGTCAAATATCTTTAAGTTCAAGTTTTTCTGATGAGGTGTTTAGACACGTTGAAGATTATTTCAGTTATAATATCGACAATTTTAATGATAATGAATTGCTTTATTTCAAAAAAAGACTATTTAAAAGTGTTCCTTTGGCAGAAAATTATGTAAATGTTAATCCTTATTACCAAGAATGGGGAATATCAGAAGAAGACCATAGTATCACTTGGGGTGATATAGACTCTATCGTTGACTATCCTTATTATCCATATTCCTATGACGAAATAGTAGATGTAGGATTATTATCACAATCTGGAGAAGAATTTAGATATGATTCAACCACATTACATAACGAAATAGCAGCGCATATTAAAACAAAGATTTCTACTTTCCAAGGTTCATCTGGTAACGGTGTTGCGCGCGTTAAACTTCAAACATACTATGATGATAAGTATGGGGCATTTTATGAAAAAGGTGTTGCTCTTGCCGTTCCATTTTCATGGGCAAAAGAAGGCGCATACGGCTATCTCGAAACCAAAGCAAGTCTTGTTGTAACTGCCGAAGCTCAAAAAGGTATTTATGATAAAAAAGTTACACTAGGTCAAATCTCTACTTTCCCAGCAGCACCAAGTATTGCAAATCCAAATGGATATCCAGTGATTGATTTAGGTTTAATTCAATCAGCTGCAGGAACAAGTTTTAATTTTTATTCACAAACACTAAAAAACGATATTGAATGGCGTATATCATCTAAATTAAGCGAACTTACTGCAGACTCTGGATATGTATATGCCATTACAAGGGTTCAACTTGATCACACAAGCGGTAGTGCTTATGATAAAGGGTGGACGTTTGCCGTTTTAGCTTATTATGCTAAACAAGGAACTGTTAATTCTGAGTCAAGACAAAGTATGATTTCACTTGTTGAAATTCAAAGAAACATTTATGATAAAGAAGATATTACATTAGATACACCAGAAACATTTCCAGCATATCCAACGTTCTCAAACCCAAATGGATATCAAGTTTTAGATTATGGTATTGTTCATACTGACTCTGTTGAAAACGTTGATTTCTCAGATGAAACATTACTTTCAAAATTAGAAAATGCTATATCAACAAACATAGAAAATATTACAGCAAAATTTGGATATATATTTGCCAAGTTTAAAGTTCAAACATCTTATAACGGCGGAGCAAGTGTTAAAGGATACAGTGTTGTTGCAAAGGTTAAATTTGAAAAATATAGTGTCGTGCCTTATGAAAACAGACAAAGCATGATTATGACTTTAGATATTGAACGTGTGATTCATACACCAGAAATTACTATCAATGATCCTTCAACTTATCCATTATATCCAACGTTTGATAATCCAAATGGATATGAAGTATATGACCTTGGTATTGTTTACACAGGAACATCTTCAACTATTGACTTTAATTCGATTGACTTATTACGTGCTATTGAAAGCGAAATCTTTAAAAACATTGATACTTTTGATAACAATAGTGGCAATGCTTTTGCTAGAATAAACGTTCAAAACTCATATAATAATGGCACAAAAATTATCAATACTGGCGCAAGTTTAGTAGTGGGCTTCTATTACCAAAAATATGTAAGCACACCTTATCAAGATAGACAAAGTTTTGTTATGACTACAGTTGTAGATAAAACACAACAAATGGCTAAAGAAGGGGTTTATGAATATACTTTTGATGATAAAGAAAAAGCCTTTGTTGTTAAGGTTCGTGATTACTTCTTTGATTATAATGATGAACCAAGCATTGAAGTTAAAATAACATTCAATAAAAACCCCGATTATAAAATGATTTCTGATTGTAAATTTGGGACAACATTTGGTAGTGAAAACAGATTATTCCTAGCAGGAAATCCAAACTATCCAAACATTGATAGATTTAATGTATCAAACGATTTACTAGGTGACAACATTAGAAACCAAAGTTATGAACTCACTTATTTTCCTTCAAAGAATTATAGGGTTCTTGGCGGTAGAGGAGCGATCAACGGATACGTTGTTGCAACAGATAGTCATTTATATGTAACCAAAGAAAATTATCCAAACGACGAAAAACTATTTATTAGAGAAAGAATTCTTGATGAAAACGGCGTTGTGGGATATCACGAATATAAAACCAGTGTTAAAAAGTCACCACTTAATAATAAATGTATTGTTCGTTTCTATAATGATATCTTAATTCTTTCTGAAGATGGATTGCACGCCATTGAAATATCAAGTAATGTGTTAACAGATGAAAGACTTATTAAACCAAGAGATGGATTTATTAAACGTGACCTAGTTAATGCTATTAAGAATTATGATCATTCAAAAATATTTATGGTTGAAAACGACGTTTACTTGTATATATTCATAGGTGATGATATATATGTTGCTGATAGTAGATATTTAGCAAAAAACGAAGATGGTGAAGTTGGAAACTTTAGTTATGAAATAGTGAAGTGGAAAGCACCTACAACTTACTTGAATGCAAAGATTGAAGAACAAAATTTAGAACTTATCCAACATGACGGTAAAGCGTTGTATTATCTTGAAAATGGTAAAGATTACGATGATTTAGTTGTAAGACACAATAATTTCTTATCATTATATACCATTCAAGGTATGGATAAAAATGCGTTCTTATTGCCTACAACACATATGCATATTAAAGACAACCCACAAGATTATGTATTCAAATTAAAACAAGGATTTAAAGTAATCGGTGTTGAAGGTTTTGATTATCATATCGACAATGGTATGGTAGTTGTAGATAATAGTTTTGCATTTAGAAATATTTCTGATGGTCAAAAAGTGTATTTTAAAGAAAATGAAGAAAACGACGGCGAAAACGACTTTGTTTCTATTGAAGTTTTAGGTTATAATGAAGATGGGTTAGGCTTTCCTTACAATACGCAACTTGATTTAGATTTAAGTAAAATATATATGAATATCGCTGAATTACCATTAAAAGTATCATTGGTATTTGAGTTTGACAATACTACATATTTTAGACTTACACCATTTACTCCAAGTGAAGTTCCATTCATTAAACAAGAAAACAATGAAACAACCATAAATTATCTCAAACGATTGGACACATATTTGGTAGATAATCAAGATTACATTTTTAGAACGGACGGACTTCAAGATTGTTATATCAACAAGCCATCACTTATTCAAACAAGGTGGGTAAGTGGCATGACAGATTTAAATAATAATTTGATGGAAAAGACAATGTTTAGGGCTAACATTTATGCAACAAGACAAAGCGATGGTGGCTCGCTTGTATTTGGATATAAGACAACACGAAAAAGCGATTATTTTATGAAAGACATTGATGTTGCTAATCAAAGCAGTTTAGAAGCGTTGAACTTTAATCACTTTGGCTTCAACACGTTTAGCGAAATGGGCGCTTCATTTCCATTAAAAGAAAACAACTTTTTATATATTCAGTTCGAAATGGTCGGGACTGGACAAATAGAATTAAACTCGATTGAAATTATCTACAAATTGAACAGACGATTAAAATCCATAGGTTAAAGGAGAAAAAGAAATGGCAAAAGATTTAAGAAATATTCTATTATCTGAAATAGAAGAAAACAAAATTAAAGAAAAAACACCTGATAAACTTCCATTAAATCCGACTGCGATGGGCTGGTCTGGTCAAGAAGTTAGACGTTTTCTTGCGAAATCATTGATTGACAATGAAGGTAGTTTTCTCGCTGAATTCAAGAAAAAAATGGCTGAAATTAAAGCACAGTTTGAAGATGTATTTGGCGATGGTGATGGGAATATACAAGGTCAAATCGATAGCATCATTCAAGATATTGCTTCAATTGAAGAGAACAACATTTCTGAGCTTGAAACAATAATTTTAAATAATTATAATACATTAGACAACATAAAGGTCAATAAAACATTGACCATTTTAGGCATTGATTTACAAAACGACATTACATTATCGGAATTCAAAACCGCTTTAGGTGATGCAACAACTTTTACAAACGGATTAATGTCTGCACTTGATAAAGAAAACTTGGCACAAACCATGATTGATATCCAAAATTTATTTTCAAACAAAGCGGATAAAACCGATATACCAACAAATGTTAGTCAACTTAATAACGATAGTGGGTATATTACTGACTATACTGAAACCGACCCGATTTTTAAAGCGTGGAACAAATCAACTGGCATTAATATTACAAAATCACAAGTAAGAGATTTAATTGAAGCAACACAAGCACTATCTGGCTTAATGAGTGCTACGGACAAACAAAGACTTGACGTTTTACATGCACTTCTTGAAGAAGATACAGAAAACAATGTTGTAGATAGTATCAATGAAGTTTTATCAATCTTTAATAATTATCCTGAAGGTGCTGATTTAGTATCCGCATTTGCTGGCAAAGTAGATAAAGTTTCAGGCAAAGGTTTATCAACGAATGACTTTACTAATAATGATAAAAACAAACTTGATGGTATTGAAGCAGGAGCAGAAGTCAATGAAGTAAATAGTGTCAATGGTAAACAAGGTGTCGTAGTTCTTAACCAAGATAATGTTGGCGATGGTGTAACTTATAAACAAGTATCACAAGCAGAAAAAAATACATGGAATGGAAAACAAAACAAGTTAGTTGCTGGTAATAATATTACTATTGATGAAAACACCAATGTAATTAGTGCAAGTGGAGAAGGCGACAAGAACGCATTGGCTTATTTCGATTATGCAGCCAGCGTTTACGGTGATAAATACAGTCTATTAGCAAGTGCTTGGGAACACTCGATAACAGTTGATCCGTTAGAGATTAGTGCAGATAGTTCGTATTCAAACCCGCGAAAAGGAATTGCACAATACCCAAACGGAGAAACTGAGGGTGTAATTATTCCGCAAGGCGTCACGAGTATAGGTGATAGTGCATTCAATACTTGGTCGGAAAATAATAAACCACTTGTAATTCCAAGCAGTGTAACAAGTATAGGTTCGGGTGCATTCATTGGTTGGTCATCAAATAATCATCCACTTATAATTCCAAATACTGTAACAAGTATAGATAGTGCATTCAGTGGCTGGTCATCAAATAATCATCCACTAATTATTTCAAATAGTGTAACGAGTATAAGTAATGGTGCATTCAGTTATTGGACATCAAATAATCAGCCATTAGTGATACCTGATAGTGTGACGAATATTGAAACAGGTGCATTCCAGTATTGGATATCAAACAATCAGCCGCTTGTAATACCGAATAGTGTCACGAGTATTGGATATTATGCATTTCGTGATTGGGAATCAAACACGCACCCATTAGTGATACCAGAGAGCGTGACAAGTATTGGACAATATGCTTTCGAAAGATGGTCGTTAGTTCCATATGTAGAGATACACGCAACAATCCCACCGACATTAGTAAACGCAGACGCATTTTATAATCAAGACAAAGCGCCAATTTATGTTCCAGACGAAAGCGTAGATGATTACAAAACAGCGACGCAATGGGATATGTTAGCAAATAGAATATTTCCGATGAGCGATAAACCAGACTTAGGAGATTTACACGAAAACAAACTAAACAAGATATGGACGGACATTACGGAACAACCGACAACCAGCCTTACCGATATTTTAATTTTTAATCGTGACTCTAATGTTTATAAAACCACAGTAGCCAAATTATTAGCACAAGTTGATAACGAGATATTTGAAGTGGTCAACCCGCTTCCAGCAACAGGAGTTGCAAATAAGATTTATTTAGTTCCAAGTAGCGACCCAGAAAAAGGAAACACATTAGATGAATTTATATGGATAAATAGTGATTGGGAGAAAATAGGTGCCGTAAGCGTTGATTTAAGCAATATTCTTGATGGGAAGCAAGACAAGTTAATTGCTGGTGATAATATCACTATTGACCCTACCACTAATGTGATTAGTGCGAGTGGCGGAGGTGGAGAAGTTGACTTTGACGCAATGTATTATTTCAATTATGCGAGTAGTTTTTATGGGGATAAATACAGTCTATTAGTAAGTGCGTGGGAGCATTCATTAACGCTTTCCCCGTCAGATATTATAAAGGCAAAATACCCGAACGGAGAAACTGAAGGTGTCATTATTCCACAAGGTATAACAATTATTGGTTCGGAGGCTTTTAGTTTTTGGGAAGCGAACAACCAGCCACTTGTAATACCGAACAGCGTGACACGTATTCAAGAGGGTGCATTCCGTAGTTGGTCAGCAAATAATCAGCCACTTGTAATACCGAACAGCGTAACAACTATTGATGCGAGTGCGTTTATAGGTTGGTCAGCAAACACCCATCCATTAGTGATACCAAGCAGTGTAACAAGTATAGGTGGTGGTGCATTCTCTGGTTGGTGGAAAGTCCCGTATGCAGAGATACAAGCAATAACTCCACCAACATTAACACACTCAGTTACATTTGATTTTGGTTACAAGAATCCACCGATTTATGTGCCAGATGAAAGCGTAGATGCTTATAAAGAAGCAACTATTTGGGCATCATTAGCAGATAGAATATTCCCGATAAGTGATAAACCAGACTTAATGGATGATATAGCAGATTTACAGGAAAACAAACAAGATAAGTTAGTTGCAGGCGAGAATATCACTATTGAAGACAATGTGATTAGTGCGAGCGTGGGCAGCGGCGGTTTTCTACCAGACGATGAAACAATTACTTTAAATGGAAACGATGAATTAGAAGCAACAAACGTTGCAATTTGGAGATATGAATAATATGAGTAAAACATATATTAAATTAGATGGTAATTTAGTAAATGCTGGTAAAACATACATGAAATTAGACGGTGATTTAGTGGTTGTTTCGTTAGTTGTTCCAGAGCCAACAGGTGAAAATTGTGTTAGGTTTGTAAGTGCGGAAGCGAGAACCATTACGCCTAAATATACTAACAATAGTGTAACGTTACAATATTCTGTAAATAAAGGCAAAACTTGGACTACAATTGCAAGTGGTGCTTCAACAACAAATGCGACTGAACATTGGTTTAGAGGTCAAGCGACAGGGACAAAGAATTTGTTTACAACATACAATACTACAAATGCATGGAAGTTTAGTGGCAGTAGTGATTTAGCAGTGTATGGAAACTTAAACTTTTTATTATGTAATGCATTAGGCGATAAGATAGCACCTACAAGTTTAGGAGATTATTGTTATAACAATATGTTCAATGGTTGCACATCCTTGACAACAGCACCTGAACTACCAGCAACTACATTAGCAACTCAATGTTATAAAGATATGTTCAAAGATTGCACATTATTAACAACACCACCTAAATTACCTGCGACCACATTGGCAAGTCAATGTTATTACATGATGTTTCGAAATTGCACATCCTTAACAATGGCACCAGAACTACCAGCAACTACATTGGCTTGGTATTGTTATTACCGTATGTTCAATGGGTGCACATCATTAAAAGTATCTGCAACAAAAACAGGAGCATATATATACGATTGGCGTATTCCTACATCTGGAACAGGGGCTGAAGCATCAGGTTGGAATGCAAATATGTTATTAAACACAGGTGGAACATTTACAAGCGACCCAACTATCAACACAACTTATTATGTTGTAAATAAACCAGTATAAAGGAGAGAATTATTATGGCAAGAACAAAAGTAGATAACAAATTAAATGTTGTAATTGGAACAAAAGCACAAATTGTAGGTGATACCACAATACCTGAAAACTCAATTATTATTGTTACAGATGAAGAACTTACACCAAGCGAGATAGGTGCTGTTGAAGAAGCATTAAACGACGGCAAAACTTACGCAAGAAAGAACAAGAGTTGGGTTGAAGTCACATCTGGTGAAAGTGATTTATCGAATTATTATAATAAAACAGAAATAGATACGATGATAGGCGATATAGAAAGTGCGTTAGACGCAATTCTGGGGGTGTAAACTATGGCAATAAGTGATAAATTATTACAAATAAACCAAGTGAAACAAGACATAAAACAAGCGATAGAGAATAAAGGCATTCCAATGACTAATGTTGCTTTCACCGAGTATGCTAATAAGATTGCAAATATTAGTGGTGGAGGAGGCGAAGTAGACGAGTATTTTTATTATTCAAAAGCCTATTACACCATAACTAATAACTCAACGCTATTTTCAACCGCTTGGCAAGATATGAAAGACAGCGAAACGGTTTTGTTTGATATTCCGTTATCGTTGGCTGCACCTAATCAAGAAATGGGCGGAATGACTATTGACTTGTATGTTGGGACTAACGGACAACTCCAAGAACTCTATGACGCTTGTGCTAATGGAACAATACCACCACCCATTGACAGCAATCGTGATTATTATGTAAACAATGTTGCGACTTTTTATGCGGGAGATGTCAGCGGAGATGTTGGTTTTCCTATTCCACTATATAATTTTGGCAATTTTAGTGCTGATGACAACACTTCATTTGTGATAGGTGATTTGACACCACTTTCAATGGGATTAGGTCTTGTTTTGGGAAAGGTTGTCAATGTTTCAATTCCAAACAATAACATTGTTATTCAACGAGGTTTTGAGTTTGAGAACGAAAGCGGAATTATAATACCAAATAGCATTACAAGTATTGGAGACTTTGCATTC
>CAZIGN010000007.1:25410-42971 GCA_964538805.1 uncultured Lachnospiraceae bacterium | reverse complement strand
TCTATATCTGCATTAATTGTCTCTATCTGAGAATTAAGCGCAGACAACTCATCATCAAATGTTCCTGCAGTTATGTAACCGTCCACTTCATCTATTAGGCTGATATCTGCATTGATCTTATCTATGTCCTCTTGTGTTAATGTATCATTATCAAGCATTGTAACTAACTCTTCTCTTTTTGCAGCTCTATCTTCAACTGAAAGATTCATTGTACTTAGCTTTTCATTAAGCGGCTCTAGAGACTCAGTTAATGTTGCTTTTTCTTCATTTAACTGGTCGATAATAAAATCTTTCTTTGCACGTGCCGCAAGTTCCACATCTGTTTGGCTAGCAATTGCTTGATATGCTTCTATGTCAGTATTGGTAGTATACGAAAGGCCCAATTTTTTGAGTCCATCTATGCCTGTTGCATCCTCACCAACAATAGAAAAATCTCCATCTTTTCCACTAATTTTTGAGCTAATAAAAAATCTTTGATTTCCTGCATCAAAATTAGCATTTACTCCGGCATCTTTTAAAAGACCTGTAAACTTATCTATACTCATATCTTGATTAAATGAAACTTCTTTGGTAGTTCCATCTCCTGCGCTTACGCTTATCTTTCCTTCACCTGTAATACCTAAGGCACTAAGCTTTGAAGAACCTGTAAGACTATCACCTGATAATGAACTTACTTTACCACCAGTTAAATATCCTGTTGAAGCAAGCTGTTTTATCTCAAGTGATTGTGTTCCATTTACAGCATTAGGTGAAGCTTTAACTGTCGCTTTTGAAGAATCAGATATGGCCGCCGCTTTATTATTATAAGCAGTTGAAAATTGCATCGGACTTAAAGTCTTACTATAAAAACTGTAAATCTTAGAATTAAGAGTCTTCCATGAATCTTGTTTCCACTCTAGTTTTGTTTGTTGTTTCACCATGTTGTCTTTTTTTACGTTGTATGCTTTTACAAGATCCTGAATCATAGTATCTGTGTCAAGACCTGATATCATACCTGATAGTCTAATTCCCATAGCTGTTCTCCTTTCCATGTAATCTTATATTAAAGTTTTTCATCCACCATTATTCCTGCTAATTCCCAAACTTTTGATATCATCTCAAGAGTTTTTTCAGGTGGGAGTTCTTTAATAACTTCTTTAGTTTCTTTGTCTACTATTCTAATAACTACTCTATTAGTTTCATCGTGTACGCCAAATTTACACTCAGTATTTCTGAGGTTTTTGTTAAGACTCTCTATTGCCTTTTTAATCTTATCTTGATCTTCTTGATACTTTTCATTTGCATCTTCAGATATTACGATTGGTTGCTTGATCGCTTGTTCTACATTGTTTTCTGTTATTTCTTTGTTTGTTCTTGTGTTTTTTTCTTCTTGCACACTATGGTAGGTGGAAGTATTCTTAGTATAATTACTTCCTATGTTTCCCGCCATATTATCAATTCCAATACTCATAAGTCCACCTCCATGTGTTATTGCTCACTTCGTTACCAATTTTTAATCATTTATGTTATAATTTTATTTCTTAAGTATATATCGTCATAATAAAAAAAATCTTTAATTTTAGTAATTTTTATTGAGCAAGATTCTTAAAACAAATCTTTCAAACTCTCAAGATCGATACTAGCAACCGCCTCTTTATTAGATTCTTGTATTTGTACATATACTTCTTTTCTGTAAACGGGAATAGACTTAGGGGCTTCTATTCCAACTTTTACTTGATCACCTTTAATCTCAAGTATCTTTATTTCTATATTGTTGTTAATTATAATTGCTTCGTCTTTTTTTCTTGATAAGGCTAACATATTACTCTCCCCCTTTGCTTTTCTTTATCATATCATAAATCAAATGCTTAACATTGTATTCTTTGTTTTCCACAATAATCTGAATTGCTTTTAATGTGCTTGCATTAATTATAATAGGGGCTTTCAAATTAGCAGATATTTTTTCTTTTTCATTTGCCGCTGTAACTATGGCTAAAACCAAAATTTCCTCTTCATTTAATTCTCCTAGATTTTCTACTAATTCATCTTCAATTATAGGATTATAACCAGGAAGAACAAAAAGCGGATCAACAACTGGAAAGGCTACATCTTTATCCTCAATAGATTGTAACCATGATATAGCTGTCTCTTTTTCTGTATCGTGAATAAGCATATACTTTTTTAGAGTTTCAAATCCAATAAGTCCATTGTCAAAACTTATTACCTTTTCGTTTTCTACTTCAATATTTCCAAATAATCTTGTGCTAATCTCCATATTAATCTACACCATACCTTTCTTTAAATAAAATCTAACAAAGTTTTTTTAACTACCTTTGCAGATGCTGCTAAGGAAGCGTCATATACACTTTCTGCAACTTTAAATTCTACCGCAACTTGCGTAAGATCTGCATCTTCATTTGAGCTTTTCAACTCTTTTACACTAGTTAATTGAGCTTCTAAACGTGTCTCGTTTAGATCTAATCTTTTCATCCTTGCTCCAAGATCTGCTATTGATAAAGTCATTCTATCCTCATGTGCCTGAAATTTAGTAAGTCCTCTCTCAAATGCTTTTCCCATATTATCCTTTGCATATGAAAGTTCAAGTTCCGCTGCTGCAAGCATTGTTTGAAGCGTCTTTTTTGTTGTTTCATTATTTGAATTGTCAATGTCTCTTTTTAATAAATCTACCTTTGATGTCGCATTTATTACTATGTTTACGGCGTCTGAAATATCATCAATATCTCTTCTTATATCATGTGTTAATGTATCCTTTGCCTGAGTGTTTATTGATAAAGTCTGATTAAAATTAACTGTATAATTAATCTCTTGATTTTCTTTTGTATAATATACATAATCTGCAGGGTCTGCACTAGACTGGTCTATAGAATCAAAATAATGCTCCGGTCTAAGATCTCCTTTTAAAAAACCATCTTTTGTATAAGAAATTCCTATAGAGCTAGCTTCTTTCATCGCCTCGGCTGCGCTATCTCCAAATACTAGTTCTCCTGTTTCTTCTATCATTATAACCTCAAAATCGCCTGGTTGATATACCGAATCTCCATCATTTGCAATTGATCTTGTAAGAAATGTAATTCCAAGACCTGCTTCAGGTGGAACAATAGTCAAAACGGATGCTGCTTGCGATATATTATCATAAGCTAATCTAATTCTATTAACCGAATTGTTAGATACACTATCTTCTGTCAATTCTGCTACTGTATTAGCATTAACACTTCCAGTAATCTTACTAACACTTTCTATATCTCTAAATGTGAATTGCTGCGTTATCAGATAGCTCGCATCTGGCTTATCTTCTTCAAAAGTTAATGTCTTATCTGTTTTATACCCTGTAAATATAGTTCGCCCAGCATAATCCGCATCACCAGTTTTATAGATCTGTTCGCTATATTGTTTTAATGTTTGAAGTAATGTATTTCTGTTAGTTTCATCATAATAATCATTAATACCCTGATTACAAAGTTGTGTTATGTCACTTACCATCTCTTCTACTTTATTTAAAGCTTCTTCTGTTGTTTCCATCCAAGATCTTGCATCGGGTATATTCTTTTTTAAGAATTGCTCGATTTCACTTTGTGTTGTTCTAAGTCTTAAGGCTCTTATTGCAACTATAGGATCTTCTGATGGTTTTTGTATCTTTTTTTGGGTGGCTAATTGTGTGTTAAGCCTGTCCATTAAGACCTTGTTTGTATTAATATTATTTAAGGAATTTTGAACCATGATTCCATTAGTAATTCTCATTTTTCATACCACCTTTGCTACTTAAGCTTTTGCCTTAGTTTACACACCAGTTTGTAATATCAATCTATCATATATTTCGCTCATTATTTGCATCATTTTAGCAGAAAGATCATAGCTTTCTTGAAATCTTACAAGATTCATTGCTTCTTCGTCTGTGTCAACACCTGATATAGAAAGTCTTTGGTTTTTTATAGTACTTTCCATATTATTATAGTTTTGAACTAATTGTTGTGATCTTTTAGAATCAATTGAAATCTCTACTATAATTGATTGAATATATTCTGCTGCAGTATTTCCTTGATAACTATTGCTATCTTTAAAATCTAAAAGCTCATTAATAATCTCTTGATTTTCTACGCCCTGTGCATTTGCTTTATTAGTTGCCATAAGCCTTACATCGTTTAATATATCTTTATTTATTGAGTAAATACCTATAGGAGATTTTACAAACAACGGAATGTCTGTAGTTTTGTCTCCATAAAGATTTTCTCCCTGACTATGAATGTCGTTGACTTCATTTGTAAATGACTCTAAAAAATCGTTTAATTTGTCAATATAAAATGAAACACCTTTGTATTTGATTGGGATACTATTAGGATTTAAAGGATCGGTAACGCCATTATTACCATCTCTTACTTCTAATATACCGCGAAGCTCTCCTTCGTATCCTGATGCTATTGGATTAAATGGAATTCCATAAGACCATTGAATATCATATAAACCTGATATATCCGTTTTATTTTGAAGTTCACTCCTTGTAACAACTTGAAGCGAAAAATAATCATATCCATTTACTAGAACTTCATTTCCTATATTGAGTTTATAATCAGAACCTCCAGATTGATAGCCCTCTTCACTTACTGTCACAGGAACAATTAAAGACAACTGATCAACCAATAAATTTCTTTGATCTCTTAGAGTACTAGCCTCTGCACCGGTTAATTCTATAGTATTTATCTGTTTGTTAAGAGTTGCAATACTACTTGCTAAAGTATTTATCTCATCTACTTTGCTTGAAACTTCTCTATTAACTTCTTGTTGCATGTTAGATAAGTTTGTTTTTATTTGATTTACATATTCTAAAAAAGTACCCGCACTATTGATTGCAGCATTTCTACTAGCAAAACCTGAAGGATCTTTTTTCAAATCTTCCATAGAATTAAAAAAATCATCGTAAGCAGCTGTAAAGCCATCTACTGTCATTTCATTAAATTGACTTTCAATATCTGCAGAATAATACTTTTTAATATTCTGTTCCCCAAGTCTTTTAGAATTATCTCTAAATTTAATGTCATAATAACTGTCTCTTATTTGTTCAACCTTTGTTATCTCAGTACCAGAACCTAAACTGCCATATTTTTGATAAACCCTAATAGAAGCCGAAGCTTGTTGAATAGCTGTTTGTCTTGAATAACCTTTTGTATTCTGATTTGATATATTGTTTCCTGTTACATTAAGTGCTGTCTGCGAGGCATATAAGCCGCTAAGCGCTGTATTTAATCCGAAAAATGTATTTGGCAATTTTCTCACCTCTTCTTTTTAATATGTAAATGTTATCTCAGCCTTTTAGTTACAATTTTTCTATAATGTGTTGTAACATTTGATCTATTACGTTTATGTATCTTGAAGATGCGTTATATGCATTTTGAAATCTAATCATATTTGATAGTTCTTCTTCTGACGAAACTCCCATATAAGAATTTCTTTGATCGTTAAGCTGTGAAGTAACTTTATTTTGACTTTCTGCAATCGTTCTATACAAACTTCCCGAATTGGCATTTGCATTAATTATTCCTGTATAAAATTCCTTAAAGTTTTTAACTGTAAGATCCGATGGATCAAGATTAGTAAAAGCAGATTCCCAAACTTTAATAAGTTCTTCACCCATTTTTAAGTCTTCTTCGCCTTCTTTATTAGTAAACGGTAATAATCCATAATCTTCTCTGACTTCATTATTTATTGATAGATTACCTAGTTTATATAATGATTCTGTTCCAAATTCGTTATTCTCATTATAAATGTAGTATATCTCTCCTCCAGCTGTTTCCATCTTTGTGTATCTGCTTGCATCAAGTCTAGAAAAAAGTTCTGTACCTATGGTTTTATCAGCATCACTTCCTTTTGAAGCTTTGTCTTGATCTAAAACTATAAGTTTCGTTCCTGCAGGATATGTTGTAGTATTGCCAAATTCGTCGGTAAGAGTTAAATCAGTTGTTAATTCTTCTTCTTTATTAGGAGCTAAAACATCATTAATAGAAGTTACTATTCCATTTATCAATTTATCAAATAACGCTTGGGTAGTCATTATTGTTGAATAGCCAAGAGTTTTATTATAAGAGTCAACTTCAAGCTCATAATCCGCATAGTCCAAATAGTATTGATCTAGATCTGCAGTAAAGTCTGCAACATCTGTGTAATCTGCTAGAAGTGGTTTTGTTGGTGGATTTGGTATGTCTGTATAACTAGCAACATAATCTCCTCTTGCCTGAAGATATCCTTTTAACATACCTATATCATTGTTTTTAGCTGTAGAAATCTCTATTCCTAGTTTGAACACTTCTTGATTTTGAAGATGTGGCCAAACAGGAGATAGATAAGTCGAGCTTTTATTTCCGCTCAACTCCGCTGTTTCCATATTAAACACTGTTCCTTCAGTAATAAAAGGAACATTCTCGGCGCTTACTAAAACTACACCTTGTGAATTTTCTTCATAATCTATCTTTATTAATTGTCCTAATTCATCAAGTATTACGTCTCTAGTATCACGCAAATCATTTGCTGCTTCTGTTTTTGATGCTTCTATTCTAGCTATTTGGTTGTTGAGTTCATATATTTGTTTTCCAAGCTCATTAATTCTATCAACCGTTTCAATAACCTTTGTGTTTAGTGTTTTTTGATAAGATTTAAGCGCATCATGAACGGCATTTGCTCTATTTAAAAAGCTTTCTGCGCTTAATACTAGTGAAGCTCTAGCAGTTGTACTACTAGGTGTCTTTGCCACTTCATTAATTGAAGTCCATAATTCTTCCATTGACTCTTGAAAAGCAACTCCTTCAAGTTCGCCTACAATTGTCTCTATTTCTAATACGGTATCATATTTTGCACCGTAAAAATTTTCTCTTCCACTTTCCTGTCTGTAGGATTTATCAAGAAATAAGTCTCTCAAATGTCTTGTATCTGCAACTTGAGTTCCATGTCCTACTTGCCAGGCTGTAATTTTGGCATTGGATAATGTTTGATATTTAGTGTCTGCAAATACAACTTGTTGCCTTACATAACCCGGTGTATTAATATTTGATATGTTATTTGAAGTTACATTAAGAGCTATTTGGTTGCCTTGCAAACCTGATACTCCTGTATACATACTAGTCATTAATCCCATGCCATCACCTCATTTCACTTTTTTATAAACTTTATTTTTATTGTTTTGCATCAAAAGCGCCTGCACCTTGTTGATTTCCAAAGTTGTATGCATCTTTACCATAATTTGCATTCTCTGGACCTTGTTGCAGACTCTTTAGATAATTCATATTAAATTCAATAAGCTCTAAGGATTCTTTTATCAGATTCTTATTAAGCTCGTTTATTGCAACCATTTCTTTTAAGGTTTGTTTTAATTCATCATGTGCTATTGCTAGCTTTTTTTGAACTGCATCCTGACCTTTTAAAAGCTCTACTATAGCTTTAACATTCAGTTTTTCTGGTTTCTTATTAAGTACTGTTGCAATATCTTCAACAACTTGCGTTCTGTCTTTTTCAAGATTTGTAATCTTGTTTACACGAGCCTGTTCTTTAGCAACTAAATTATTAAGTGCTTCTAAATCACCAGAAACTATAACAGGAGTCTTTTCATTAGAAATCTCGATTAGCAACTTATACTCTTTGTTTTCTTCTTCTAATAAATGAATTAAATTTTCAATCAAGCTTGCCATCATAAACCTCCATGTAGTCTTTTTTCAAAACTTTAATAAGACTCCTGCATCTTCTTTAATAACATGTTTGCAAAATCTGATGCATCTACATCATACTGATTATTATCAATCTTATTCTTTAGATCGCTAACAATATCAGTTCTTACATCTGGTGCATTCGCAACAGCTTGCTTGATTTTTTGCATGTCTTTACCAATGTTTGACAAAACCACATTGTCGCTTCCAGCTGTTTTTTCTGTTTTTGCAGTCTTTTTTACATCACTAGGTTTGTAAATTTGTGATATCTGACTATAAGCATCAATACGCATATAAATCCCTCCTTGTATCTTTTCTATACTTAGTTTATCGGCTATTTTAATAATTAGTTAATACCTTTTTAACAAAAAAATACACTCATTAAAAAACGAGTGTATTTTTTGATTGATATTTCAAGTTTAATTATATTGGTAGATTATAAAAATCTCATTCTGCCTTTATCTCTTAAATCTTTTTTTGGTTCTACTTTCTCAGGTTCTCTTCTAAATGCAGTGTTTAAGCTCCTTGTCATCTCACCCTTACATTGATCACAAAATCTTCCTGTTCTTATAAACTTACCACATGATTCACATTCAATTGTAACAACAGAATCTGCAGTAAATACAAGTCTTTCTTCGCGAATCCATTGTTGGATTTGTGACATCTCAACTTCTAACTCATTAGATATATCTGAAATGTTTGCTTTTGGATTCTCTTCAATATATTTTTTAACTTCCTGAAACTTCTCTTCTAATAATTCTCTACATGCAGGACATAACTTAGGGCCTGTTACATAATTAAATAATCTACCGCAATCTTTACAATTCTTAACATCCACTATAAACACCTAACCTTTCTATCTCTTAAACGTACTATGATTTTACTACACTTTAATGTAATTTGAAAGTATTTTGTGTATTAATTTTTTATTATACTTTAACGATGCTAAACACCTTCGCCAATGCACAGACACAAACACACAACTTTATTGGCTTTGTTTTTATAAAGTATTTTGGATACATTATCCAAAGTGCTTCCTGTTGTATATATGTCATCAATCAAAAGAATATTTAATCCTTCAATACCTTCTTTTATGATAAAGGCATCTTTTAGATTCTCTTTTCTTTTAATATTAGAAAGTGCTTTTTGAGGTTTTGTATACTTTATTCTTTCTACTACATTTACTACTTGAGCATCAGTAAACTTTGATAGTTCTCTTGCAAGTAATTCTGCTTGATTATATCCTCTTTTTTTAAGTTTCTTTTTATGTAATGGAATCGGTACTATAATATCTATTCTATTATTTACTATCCACTTTCCAAATTTCTTGTGCAAATCCTTTGCATAGAATTTTGCAAATTCTTTTTGATTTTTATATTTGAAGGAATAAATAGATTTTTTTATATCATCATTATAACTATATAAAGCCCTTGATTTATCAAAATAATGCTTGTTTTTTGAGCAATCATAGCATAGTTCTTTTTCGTTATCATCTATTTCTTTACCACATTTATTACAAAAAGGTTCAGAAATATATATAATTTTCTTCCTACATTTAGAACAAACTCCTTCTTGTTCACCCACATTTTTTAACTTTTCACAAAGCGGACAAACTTTAGGGAATATAAGCTCTATAGCAGCTTTTATTACAGTTTTAGTAATGTTTTTCATGTTAAAATTAACCCTCCCCCTATAAACTTTAATACTATAAGAACTAAAAATCATTATAAGAAATACACTTTTCTATAAGAATTCCAAAATTCTATCTTTTAATCCTGAATATCTATTAACTTCCCTAACATTATTAATCATTTCATATACGCTTTCTTTTCTTCCTATTATGCAAACGCAAGATTTTGCTCTAGTTACTGCTGTATATAAAAGATTTCTATTTGAAAGCATTGCATGTACATTAAGAAGTGGCAAAACAACTGCAGGATATTCACTTCCCTGAGCTTTATGTATTGTAATAGCATATGACAAATCAAGTTCATCTAACTTAGAAAAACTATATTGCACAATTTTTTTATCATCAAATTCTATCTCAATTAATTCTGAAAATGTATTGATTTTTCTTATTACGCCCATGTCCCCATTATAAATACCAGTTCCTTTATCAATAGGAATTTTATACTTATTTACTATTTCCCACTCTATTTGATAATTGTTTTTAGTTTGCATAACTCTATCGCCTTCTCTAAATGTTATGCTACCAAATACTTTTTCTTTTTTCATATCACTCTTCGGATTCAAATATGCTTGCAATACATTATTAAGGTTTATAACTCCGAGCAAACCTTTTCGCATAGGTGTTAGAACTTGTATCTCCGACACATCTGCTTTAACATAATCTGGTAGCTTTTCTTTGACAATTGTTAACATAGCATTTATTACCGCATTAGCTTCATCTCTTGTTACCATAAGAAAATCCTTGCTCTTATTATCAAGCATTATTTTTTCCCCTTTATTGATTTTATGGGCATTTACAACTATGTCGCTTTGGCTTGATTGTCTGAATATTTTTGTTAGCTTACTAACAGGAAATTTGTTCGAATTAATAATATCTTTTAGCACGTTGCCTGGCCCAACAGAAGGAAGCTGAGACGAATCGCCTACTAGAATTAATTTAGTTCCTATTACAATTGCTTTTAATAATGCATTCATTAAAAATATATCTACCATCGACATCTCATCGATTATTATTACATCTGCTTCTATTGGATTAGTTTCATTTCTTGAAAAACCAAGTGCTATTGTTTCCTGACTATTATTATCATTACCTCCGACTATCATTTCAAGCATTCTATGAATAGTCTGCGCTTCACAACCTGTGGTTTCAGTCATTCTTTTAGCCGCTCTTCCTGTTGGTGCTGCTAGTCTAATATCTAGATCTTCTTTTTCAAAATACTTAATAATCATATTAATAGTTGTTGTTTTACCTGTTCCAGGGCCACCTGTTATTACTGTCAAACCATTATTTACCGCCATTAAAACTGCATCTCTTTGACCATCATCTAATGCTATCCCTGAATCGTCTGCTAACTTATCAATAGTTTCTAATATTATACTCTTGTCATTATCTTCTTGTAGATTCAAATCTACAAGCTTTTTTGCGATGTTTAATTCTGCATAATAATAACTCATAACATATACAAATTTTTCGCCTTCTTTTTCTTTTATTACTAGCTTCTTATCTATAACCATATCCATCAAATGATTATCTATGTCTATAGAACCTATCTCAAGCACATTTTCGACTTCTTTTGAAAGTTTAGAAATTGGCAAACATACATTACCTTCACCGGCATGTACATTAAGTGTATGAATTATAGCGCATCTTATTCTGTAATCCGAATTAATGCTTATTCCTTGTTTCATAGCTATTTCATCTGCAATTTTAAATCCTATTCCATTAATATCGTCCGCTAATTTATAAGGATTATTCTCAAGAATATTATAGATTGGCTTTCCATAATGATTATATATCTTTATAGCTAAGTTTGCAGATATTCCAAACTTTTGCATAAATATCATAGCATCTGCTAGGTCTTTTTTCTCCGTTACCATTTGACCTATTTCTCTTGCTTTATTTTCACTTATACCTTTTACTTCTGCAAGTCTTTCTGGCTCGTTTTCAATGATATTCATGGTTTCTTCTTTAAATCTTTTTATGATTCTACTCGCTAATTGTACGCCAATTCCTTTTATAGCACCTGAACCTAGATATTTTTCTATGGATAAAAGATCACTTGGTTGTTTTACAACAACACTGTCAACTAAAAATTGCTCACCATATGATTGGTGAGTAATAAACTTTCCTTCCATTAACAGCTTTAAACCTTCGCTTATATAATGAAAAGTGCCTACGCATATAAATTCGTCATCCTCATTTATAATGCTAAGCACTGTATATCCATTTTCTTTATTATGAAATATTATTCTATCTACTATACCTTCTAGGCTTTCCATTCTTGTATAATCCTCTCAAAAAATCTCTATACTGAATAATTTCTTTTCATTTGTTCATAAAGCATCTGGGCAATTCCATTACCACTTGTTTGTTCTGTGGAATTTTTTGCGTATTCTTTTACAATCATATCTTCAAAATACTCCATAGTCTTATTAGAAGATCCCTCTTCTGATTTAGGAACCATTTTTTGCATTGATTTAAACATTTGCTCTGTAAAATAAGCCTCAAACTCTTTGCAAACAGTCATAAGTTCATCATCAGTGGCATTCTTATAATCTGATGTTAACTTTCCTTCTAAATTAGAAGAAGTAGTAGTTTTATTATTAAGATATTCATTATACATTGAAGATAAACCATCTACACCACTCATATTAAACCTCCTTTTTAACTATCTACTATTGTTTAAGTTGATTTGCTTTAGCTAACATATCATCAGATGCTTGTATAGCTTTTGAATTCATCTCATATGCACGTTGAGCAACTATTAGATTAACCATCTCGTCTACAACTTGTACATTAGCGCCTTCTAAACTAAACTGCTTAACTTTTGTTGCTCTTAAGGCAGGGTTATCAACTTCTAAAACAGGTTCTCCTGATGCTTGTGTTTCTTTAAATAAGCTTCCAGAGGATTTTTCTAAACCTGAAGGATTGGCAAATTGTACAATTCCTAATTGAATTCCTATTGGCTGCGGATTATTTGTTTCGTCAGGGTATGCTAAATTACCATATCCATCTATCGAAATGTTAGAAACTTCATATTCATCTGTGTCTATCTCTATTGGTAATCCAAAAGTGTCAACTAAAGGAAGCCCATCCGAATTTGCAAGCATTACACCATTAGCACTAATAGCCCAATTAAATGCACCGTTTCTAGTATATTCTATATCTCCATTATCATTCATTATGCTAAAAAAACCTCTTCCATCTAATGAAAAGTCTGTAGCATTATCTGTTGTTGTGATTGACCCTTGAGTAAAATTAGAAGTTATCGAAGAGTTTCTAACACCTAAACCAACCTGAGCTCCAATTGGCTTTGTATCTCCATTAGCACTAGTTGTCTTTGATTGTATTGTTTGATAAAGCAATGACTTAAACTGTGCTGATTCTTTTTTATAACCGGTTGTATTAACATTTGCTAGATTGTTTGATATAACATCTACATTCGTTTGTTGGGATATCATCCCTGAAGCAGCTGTCCATAATGATCTCATCATATAGCCGTCCTCACTTTCTTTTACTAACATCTACTAGTTATTACGCTTTTATATTACCTACTGTATTTACTGATTTTGATAGGCTTTGATCTACTGTTTGCATCATCTTTTGATTACTTTCAAATGCACGACTTATAGTTATCATCTCAACCATCTCTTTAATTACATTAACATTTGAAGCTTCTAAATGTCCTTGATGAACATTAAAATCAACATCTTTTGGTATAGCGCCTTCTACCTCTTCATACATGTTTTCACCATATTTTTTGAGGTAATTATAATCTTCAAAATCAACAATTGCTAAAGTATCAATTAGTACTCCATCTGCATATACTTGTCCTTGTTTATTGATAGCAACTTGTCCTGCATCGGTAGGAATAGCTATCTCGCCACCCTCACCTAACACATAATCACCATCTTTTGTACGAAGCATACCTTCTGCGTCGACAGTAAATTCACCATCTCTTGTATATTTAACGGATTGTTCACCTGATTTACTTGTAAATGATATCGAAAAGAAACCATTGCCTTCTATAGCTAAATCATAAGGATTGTTAGTTGCTCTAAAAGAACCTTGAGAATAGTCTGTATAATTTTCTCCGACCTTTACACCCAAACTCATCTGACCTAGTTTTCTTAATCTATTCGCGTCTGATAAATCATTCGCTTTAACTGCCATAACCTCATCAAAAGACTTAGCTGTTGCGCCTTCTCTTTTAAATGCTGTTGTAGCTGCATTAGCAAGATTATTACTTATAGTATCTAGCCTATGTTGTTGGTTGAGCATACCTGTGTAAGCTGTGTAAAGTCCTCTAATCATAAAGTTCTCCATTCCTGTGCTGTATTTTATAAAAAACCTCGCCTTATAAGAGTTCTTACTTATAATTACCGCTTAAGAATTCAATACATTTTCCTGTACCAATTGCAACTGCTGTCATAGGATCTTCTGCTGTCATAGTATTAATTCCTGTCTTATCTTCAATAAGTTCTTCTAAACCTTGAAGCAGGCAACCTCCACCTGTCATTACAATCCCTCTATCTGCTATATCTGCTGCTAATTCTGGTGGTGTTTTTTCTAAAACTCCATGTATTGCTTCTACTATCTGAGCTGTAATCTCTCTTAAAGCTTCTTCTGTTTCTATAGAAGTTACCTGTATGGTCTTTGGAAGACCTGTTACTAAGTTTCTTCCTCTTACATCTAATGTCAAAGTTTCTGGTCTTGGAAAAGCTGATCCAATCTTAATCTTTATCTCTTCAGCAGTTCTCTCACCAATTAATAAATTATGTTTTTTTCTCATGTATCTTACGATAGCTTCATCAAAATCATCACCTGCTATCTTAATAGAAGTACTTACAACTGTACCTCCTAAAGATATAACAGCTATATCAGTAGTTCCACCACCAATATCAACTATCATATTACCACAAGGTTTTGAAATATCTATACCTGCACCAATAGCGGCTGCAATTGGTTCTTCAATAATTGCTACTTCTCTTGCTCCTGCTTGATAAGTCGCATCTTCAACTGCCTTTTTTTCTACCTCTGTAACTCCACTAGGCACACAAACGCTTATTCTTGGTCTTTTAAAAGTTCTCTTACCAATAGCTTTTTGTATGAAGTACTTTAGCATCTTTTCTGTTACTGTATAATCAGAGATAACACCTTGTCTTAATGGTCTAACTGCCACTATATTACCTGGTGTTCTACCTATCATCAATCTTGCTTCTTCGCCTATAGCTCTAATCTTATTAGTATCTCTATCAAAGGCTACTACTGATGGCTCTTTTAACACAACGCCTTTTCCTTTAATATATACAAGTATGCTTGCTGTTCCTAAATCAATACCAATATCTGTTCCTAACATATAAATCTCCTTTTAGTTTTGTCTATGTGATTGTTATTGTAATTGTAATTTTTACTTACAGAGTTTCATTATATATAATAATGATAAAATATGGAAGAACTTTTTATTGGCTTCGCATAATTTATCGTCATTTTTTTTCAAATCCTTAACCCTTAACAAAATATAATTATACAATATTCTATATTCTTTATCTATAGTGCTAATGCTTAAATTTATTTAGAATACCTATTTTATTTTTAACATCTTTTAATACACTGTTAAACTTTTTAGACTTAATAGTTGGATATACTTTTAAAAGTCTTACAAATGCTTTTTTTTGAGTAGCATGAGCTAGATACATAAGTCTATCCGCCTCTGCTTTTATCTCAGTTAATTTTGTAAGTACTTTTGTTATATTTATTGCTTCTCTTATAGATATTACAGCATCTGTCAGGTAAATTATTGCAATTAGATTGGCAAAAACTAACTGTGTTTCTTGGGCAAAGCTTTTTACAAACGCTTCAACAAAAATATGTACTGTATATGTTAAAACTACTGACAACACTCCCCAAAACAAAGATGATTTGAGACAGATTTTACCTTGAAACTGTATTTTTGCATATGAATAATCCCAATATTTCATCTTTAAAGTCATCTCTATTAAAGTTCCTGCGATGTACTCTAATATTGTAGCTGCTATCATTCCATTTATAAATACTTGAAATATATTATCTTTGTAACCAACAGTTAAGAGTAAAATACTTACTGCTCCAAATCCATAAATAGGTAAAACTGGACCCCTTAACATTCCGCGGTTTATTAATCTTTTCGAAGAGAAAGAGACTATAGTTGATTCAATAATCCAACCTAAAAAGCTATAAATTATAAAAAATAATATCCATTCTCTAATTAAATAAGACATATTTTACCTTCCTAACATTTTCCGAATTATATTTTATTCATTTTTTATTAATTGTTAATACTTTAGGCATACTTTAAACACAATTATATTATATACTACATTCATACAATAAAACCTATGTTTAATTGTATTGCGGTTACCCGGCCGTACTTAATAACATTTTCATAACTCAGCCTGACAGCTTGCTGTCAGGTATCCCCTTTTATAGGGGCTTTTTTTGTATAATGAACTTTTCTAGTTCTTCTAATGTAGGTAATCCGGCATTATCACTTATGTGTTGTACTTGAATTGCACCAATTGCATTACCTCTATTAACAGAAGCTCTTAATCCTATATCATCTAATATTCCACTGATTACTCCTGTCGCAAAACCATCACCTGCCCCAACAGTATCAACTACCTTTTCGACTATAAAACCTTCTATTACTTCCTTTGTTACTAGTTTGGTGTTCTCAATTGATAGATAAGCTCCATTTTTCCCAAGTTTAATAACTACATTTTCAACACCAATTTTGTGATAAAAAGAAGCTATCTCTTCGGGACTTTTGCTTCCTGTTAATATAAGCCCTTCCTCTATTCCTGGTAAAACTAGATTTGCATAGCTTGCTATCTTATTAAGAGTTTCAACCATCTTTTCTTTATTATTCCATAAAGAAGGTCTAATGTTAGGGTCAAAGCTTATATATATATTGTGTGTTTTTGCTTTTTCTAAAATATAAAAAACCGCTTCTTTACAAGACTTTGATATGGCAGGTAAAATACCTGTTATATGTATTAAATCAATTTCATTTAGATCTATATTTTCTATATCACTAATTGATAATTTTGAAGCTGCGGAATTCAATCTATAATAAGGTGCATAAGGATCTTTATCTATTGCTTTTTCTTTAAGTTGTATTCCTGTTTTATAAACTTCATCAAATATTACATAAGAGGTATCTACGCCTTCTTTTTTAAGAGACTTTTCTATATACCTTCCAAGTGGTTCATCACCTAGCTTTGTCACATATATTGATCTGTGGCCTAATCTTTTTAAGCCTATTGCAACATTGACTTCTGCTCCTGCCATTGATTTTGTAAAATTAGAAACATCTACTAACTCACCTACTTTATCAGCAGTAAACAAAGCCATTGCTTCTCCTATTAATAATACATTACTCATTTTTATCATCCTCTAGTGCAGTTTTAAGTGCATCTAATCTTTCGTTCAGCAATTCCAAATTACTCATATCTATACCATTACTTAAATATCCACCAAATCCTGCTGCATAAGCTCCATTTTTAAACCATTCTGCTATGTTTTTCGGAGTTACTCCTCCTGTAGGCATAACTTCTATAAATGGCATTGGGGCTTTAATCGCCTTAATGAAACCTGGCGATAAGAATTCACCTGGAAATAACTTTACAATGTCCGAACCTAACATATAAGCATTATAGACTTCTGTTGGTGTTGCTGCCCCCATAGAAAGAAGTACTTCTTTTGAGACTGTGTATTTTGCTACTTCTTCTATAACACAAGGCGATACTATAAAATCAGCTCCACAATCTATTGCTTTTTTTGCATCTTCTTTTGTTAACACTGTACCTGCTCCAACAATTGCATCTACAAATTCTTCCTTTAAGCTTTTAATAACTTCATCAGCCTCATCCACAGAAAATGTTACTTCAATAGCAGAAATACCTGCTTTAATCAAAGCTTGCGAGATTTTTCTTGCAACCTCTTTATCTTTATGCCTAATAACTGCTATCATGCCACCCTTTAACTTCTTTTTGATTTCATTCTTATCATAATTAATTCTATTCATAATGTTTAATTTTCCTTTATTTTATTTGCAATCTTTATGTTTTACAAAACCTTTTTGCAAATTATTTTATATGTCGAAAGAATTATATCATATCTTAGCCAAATAACTCAACCCGTATAAA
>CAZIGN010000007.1:20852-25310 GCA_964538805.1 uncultured Lachnospiraceae bacterium | reverse complement strand
TACATTTATTTCGTTCTAAAAACCAAGGGAAATCCTGAATATAAGACGATTTTATTAATAACTTATAAGTCTGATTTCCGTATCTATTTCTATGATGCGGTTTTTTTATATTTAATTTTAAATGTATAAATGTAAACCAAAAACAAAAAACACAATGAATGGAGAATTTTATGAAAAAATCAAGAAATTTATTATTACTAGTTACTGTTTTAGCCTTGTCTTTTTTATTTGCTGCTTGTTTTTCTAACCAAGACGAAAATAAAGACACTGCAAAAAACGACACAACAAAAAAAGAAGAGGAAGTCAAAAAAATCGATATTAATATCGCAGCTATGAAAGGCCCTACAGCTATTGGCATGGTTAATCTCTTTGATTCTACTGATAACAAAACTTCTAGCAACAACTACAAATATCAAATATTTGGAACACCTGATGAAGTATCTACAGGCCTTATGAGTGGTTCTCTTGACATTGCTGCTGTTCCTGCTAACTTAGCTTCAGTTTTATATAATAAAAGCGAGGGCAAAATAGTTGTAGCAGCTATAAACACTACAAGTGTACTGTATATAGTAGAAACAGGCGATTCTATTAAGTCAGTTGCTGACCTTAAAGGAAAGACCATCTATTCATCAGGACAAGGTACTACTCCTGAATACACTTTAAGACATCTACTTTCAGAAAACGGTATTGATCCTGATAAAGATGTCGAAATCGTCTTCAAGTCAGAAGCTACTGAGGTTGCTTCTATTTTAAAAACAACTAAAAATGCAATAGCTATGTTGCCAGAACCTTTTGTAACAATTGCAAAAACTTCTAACGAAGATTTAAAAGTTGCTTTAAATGTTGGTGAAGAATGGGAAAAACTAAACAAAGATAGTTCAGTTGTAACTGGAGTAATTGTTATGAGAAAAGATTTTATTGATAAGAATGAATCTGCTGTTAAAGCATTTTTAAAGGAATATGAAACATCAACTAATTTGGCTAATCAAGATATAGACAAAACAGCAGACTTATTAGAAAAATATGATGTTTTTAAAGCAGCAATAGCAAAAACTGCTATTCCTAACTGCAATGTTGTTTATATAGATGGTGATTTGATGAAATCAAAGTTAAGTAGTTACTTGAAAGTTCTTTTTGATCAGAATCCTAAAGCTGTTGGCGGAAAAATGCCAGAAGATAACTTCTATTACAACTAATATTATTATAATATTTAATTTAATCATACTAAAAAGCGGGCACACTTTATATCGTTGTGTTCGCTTTTTTTAACAATTGATTTAATCTTAGTGAAAAATTGGTATATTCTTTGCAATATAATTGGTATAATCTTTATAAATAATAACTTTAGTTGATTATGCTTTTAGAAAGGTATAAAGTCATGAAAAAAAACACAAGAAAACTTATTAACAATATAAGATATCCTTTTTATTTTTTATTTGCAATTATATTTTGGGGTTTAATATGGCAATTTAGTGCCCAAAAAGTTGATATTCCTTTTCTTTTTCCAACACCAAAGGAAGTTTATCAAGCTTTTATTTCATTGTTAAAAACTGATTCTTTTTACTTATCTGTAAGTTATACCTTTACTAGTATTGTTGCTGGTTTTTTTTATGGTGTGTTTTTTGGAGTTATTCTCACTTTGATTTCATTTTTTTCAAAGTTTCTTAGAGTTTTTATATCTATTCCATTACGTATAATAAAAGCTGTACCTGTAGCTTCTTTTATTATACTTGCTCTTTTATGGATCGATTCTTCTAAGCTTGCTACTTTAATATCATTTTTAATGGTACTTCCTGTGATTTATCTTAATCTTTTAAACGGTATTGATAGTACCGACTCTAAACTAATTGAAATGGCTACTGTTTTCAAACTAAGTTTCATAAAAAAATTACGCTACATTTACCTTCCTCATCTTATGCCTCACTTTATATCTGCTTGTTCTATCGGGCTTGGATTTTGTTGGAAATCTGGCGTTGCCGCGGAAATTATAGGTCTTACTAAAAATTCTATCGGAAACAACCTTTATCAGTCTAAAATCTATCTAGATACTGATGAAGTATTTGCTTGGACTGTAGTTATCGTTCTTATAAGTTTAGTGTTCGAAAAAATCATTCTACTTGTTTTTAATTTTGTGCACTTAATTATTACTAAGAGTTATACTCAAACTAAAACTATGACTTTGACCTCTGATATAAATGATAATTCTTATGAAACTTGTCTATTCAAAAAAGAACTTTCTATCAAAAATGTTTCTAAGACTTTTGATGGCAAAGATGTGTTATTGAATTTTAGCCTTAAAGCAAAAGCATCAGAAAACATTTCAATTATTGGCCCTTCTGGATCAGGAAAGACAACCTTAATAAATATTTTAATTAATATACTAAAGCCGGACCATTTTGATTCAAGCAATCACAAGGATCATATCTACTCAATTGTTTTTCAAGAAGATCGCTTGTGTCCTAATCTTAATGCTGTTGACAACATTTCTCTAATTATTCCTTCTTCCTACAAAAATGTTGTAGATAAAAGTAAAATTATCTCTTTGTTAAATATGTTAGAACTTGGCGATTCTTTATACAAGCCTGTTTCTAAGTTGAGTGGTGGAATGAGACAACGAGTAAGTATTGCAAGAGCACTACTTTATCCATCTAGTATACTCATACTAGATGAAGCTTTTAAAGGTTTAGATGAACAATTAAAGAAAAAAGTTATGTATATAGTAAAAAATAACGCAAAAGAAAGAATACTTCTTTCAATAACACATATTAGAGAAGAAACAAGTGTATTTGACAGTAATATCATTAATATTCCTAAGTTATCTAATATTGAAAACTCATAATTTGACTTTTAACAATAACTTTTCTCTATTAATATTATTTTAGTCATAATTATTGATTTTACGACAAAAAATACATCTGATAATTTTGACAAAAGCATTGTTCTTTCCTATCAATTTGCTATAATTTAAAGGATATAAAAATGTTCTTTAGTTATAGCTTTTTTTATTATCAATTTATACTTATTTAGAATTTCTAAAATCAAAGAAATGGAGAATTTTATGAATCAAAACAATCTTAATTCTACTCAAGCAATTTATGATGCTAAATCTTTAGGCATCCCAAAGCTACTTCTGTTAGGTTTACAACATGCCTTTGCTATGTTTGGAGCTACTGTACTAGTGCCAATGATTACTGGTTTAGATATATCAACCACTTTACTAGTTGCTGGTATAGGTACCTTATTATTCCACTTTATAACAGGTTTTAAAGTTCCAGCGTTTCTAGGCTCTTCTTTTGCTTATTTAGGTGGTTTTGCAGTGGTTGCTAATGGTGATCCTGATAAACTTCCATATGCTTGTGGTGCTATTGCAGTATCGGGACTATTATATGTACTAATGTCTTTATTGTTTAAGACTTTTGGTGCCAAAAAAATAATGAAGTTTTTTCCTCCAGTTGTTACAGGACCAATTATTATATCTATCGGATTAATTCTTGCTCCATCTGCTATTAATAACAGTAGCACCAACTGGCTTTTAGCCGGAACTGCCCTTTTAATAATAATTCTTTGCAATATTTTTGGCAAAGGTATGGTTAAAATCATTCCTATAATGCTTGGTATTGTTGGGGCATATACACTTGGGTTAATATTGTTTTTTATAGCAAGTAATTTCCCTGAGATTGCTGATAAAGCACCTACAATTTTTAAAGCTTTAAATAACAATGGTGAACTAGTAGCTTTATTTGATTTTTCAAATATAACTAATTCAACAGTTGCAAGGGTTCCTCTTAATCCTGATAGTTTTGCAAAATTCAGCCTAAGTTCTATAATTACTATTGCTCCAATAGCTATTGCAACTATGATGGAACACATTGGTGATATATCTGCAATTGGTGCAACTACAGGAAAGAATTATATTTCCGATCCTGGTCTTCACAAAACTTTACTTGGTGATGGTTTAGCAACTTCACTAGCTGGTCTTGCTGGCGGTCCTGCAAATACTACTTATGGAGAAAACACAGGTGTTTTAGCTCTTACAAAAGTATATGATCCTCTAGTAATGAGAGTAGCTGCTTTAGTTGCCATTTTCTTATCTTTCTTCCCAATAGTTGCAAATATTATAAGTTCAATTCCTACAGCTATTATTGGTGGTGTTTCACTAATATTATATGGAATGATATCTGCAATAGGAATTAGAAATATCTCTGAAAACAAAGTAGATCTAACAGTTAGTCGTAATCTTATTATCGTCGCTGTAATATTAGTTAGTGCTCTAGGCTTTAATTCAATAGGTGGTATAACTTTTCACATTTTCGGGTATGAGTTACAACTTACTGGAATAGCAATAAGTGCAATCCTTGGTATACTATTAAATGCAGTATTACCAGGTAATGATTACGAGTTTAATGAAACTAGTGAAACTTCGAATAATTAAGCTTCAAATAATGAAACTTCAAATAA
>CAZIGN010000007.1:0-20752 GCA_964538805.1 uncultured Lachnospiraceae bacterium | reverse complement strand
AACTTCGAATAATTAAGCTTCAAATAATGAAACTTCAAATAACAAAACTTCAAAGTAATTTATAATATAAAAGGAATAACAAAAAAAGGAGCTAAGCTCCTTTTTTTGTTATTCCTTTATTATTCAGCCTTAGTTGCAGCTTCTGTTTCTTCATCTGCTTTTGTTTCTGCTACTGTTGTATCTTCTTCAACATCTGGTGTTGTAACAACACTTTCACAAATTAATTCTTGAACTTCAATAGCTAGGAAACTAAACATATAATCTTCTTTAGTGTTTCCTGTACTCTCTAAATACTCAGCTTCGTTATCAAATCCAGCGTTTTTAGCATATGCTAGAATCTTTTTCAAATAATCTTCTTCAGAAACACTAATCTTTTCTTTTTCTGCTACTGCTTTTATAAATAATCTTTCTTTTAAACTTGTTTTTGCATATTCTTCCATCTCAGCTTCAAATGTTTCTTGTGTATATCCAACCATCTCAAAATATGCATCTAATGTATAACCAGCGCTTTCAATATATGACTTGTTATATTCAATATATGAATCTTTTAATTCTTTTAGTTCTTTTGCATCATAAGTTTCAACTTTTGAGTTTTCAAGTGCTGTTTGCCATACTGCATCATAAACCTGACTGATTCTTACGTCTTTTTCGCAACTATTTTTAAACTCTTCTACTGTTGATACATCTAAATACGAAAAATTCTCTTTTACGAATTCATCTGTAAGTTCTGGTTTAATCTTTTCTAATACATTTGTTATCTTTACTTCATAAACAACAGGTTTTCCTGCTAATGTTGTATCTGCATAATCATCAGCAAATTTAAGATTAAGTGTAATAGTTTCACCTATCTCTTTTCCTATTAAGCCTGTTTCAAATCCTTCAACACCAAAAGTTCCTTCTGTCATTACTAATTGAGCGGCAACCTTTGAGCTTCCTGTATACTCTTTGCCATCAACTTTACCAACATAATCTGCTGTTATAGTTTCACCCTTTGCAACAACGCCTTGTGTCTTTTCTTTAGTGTCTGCCATTGCATCTAGTATATAATCTATATATTTTTGAACAGCCTCATCTGTAGTTTCTACTACTGATTCATATACTGTTAATCCTTTATATTGACCTAACTCAATACCAGTACTCGTTACTTTTTTCTCATCTTTCTCACACCCTACTAATCCGATTAATAATACACCGCATAATAGAGAAGCTAATACCTTTTTCATCTAAATACCTCTTTCTTTTTAATGTTAAGTTTTTCACTTATTTCTAGTACTTATTTTTTGTACTTATAGCTAAACAATTTATATCATAAATGGAAGTAAAATAAAAGACATTTTTAGAATTTCACACAATTTTCATTTATATCAAGCTTTGTTTATTTATATTTATCCAAAAAATCCAGTAATAAAGACGCGGTTTTTTCTTCTAGCTTAATATAATTTACCCTTTCATTAATATCTTTAAGGTAATGCGCATCCGAGTTATAGATTTTATTGACTTTTTCTAGGTATTTATTTGTCATTTCAATTTCTGATGTATTATCTTTTCTAAATATCTCTACGCATTTAAATTTACTATCTTCAGGAACAAATCCTAAATTACTGATTAAACTGTAACTATCCTTATCAATATGTGCTGGAACAACAACTCCATTATAGTTTTTAGCAATCTCATATATTTGTTCGAATCCGATATTTGTACTATTAATAAGTAAATACTCTTCTTTATACAAAACTTCATCTTTGGTATTATATACTTCCTGTTCTCCAAATATTTTTTCGTTGTTTTTAATCTTATTTAGGCTTTCATAAACTAATTCTCCAAATGCCATACTATCTTCTAGTTTTCTAAAAAAGACTAACACATGTACTTCTTCAATAGTTGTAACTTCGATTCCTGCAATTGGGATGAAATCATATTTTTGGGCTTCATGAAAGAATGCTTCTAAATTCTTAGTGGAATTATGGTCAGTAAGCGCAACAAAATCAAGTCCTTTTAATTCTGCCATAGCAGCTATATTGGCTGGAGTCATATCTTCACTACCACAAGGGGACAAACACGAATGTATATGTAAATCATAATAATATTTTTCCATAGCATCCTTTCATTAAATCTTTAGTGTTTATTATCAATCATAAACTTTATAAAAGTCTGTCTATAAGTTTTGCAGTTTCATATATAGGCTTTTCTGTGCAAAAAACTGTTATACCTTCTTCTAACGCCTTATTCTTAGCGACTTCATCAAGCTTTGCTCCTTCTGCTAGTATAATGCACGCTGAATCTGTTAAGCTTGCAACAGCTAAAGTATTAATGTTTCCCATTACGGTTACCCATGCACATTTGCTTGGTGCTTTACTCATAGCAACACTTAATAAATCGCAGCAAAAAGGAAGTAGGATTTCCTCCTCTAGATTATCTCCTTTACTTAATACTTCAAACCTTTCTAATTCTATTAATTCTTTAATCGTCACATTGACACCTTTTATCCTTTCTTATTATTATCTGTGTCATTTACCTCATCATACATTTTTCTTAAAATATAGACGCAGTCACTTTCTTTTGCATTACCTCTTGCTATATCTTCTGCAAGTGCTCTACAAGTTGGTGCTCCACAAGTACCACAGTCTAAACCTGGAAATCTTTCGCATAACTCTTCAACTAGTTCAAGTTTACTCAAACTATCTTTAATATCTTCTCCTAATGTAAATACTGGCTCATATTTTACTTCTTGGTCCCAATAAGCTATATTTTCTAAAAATTCTTCAAACGAAACATGGTTTCTAGTTATTGGCATATATTTTCGCAGATTTTCTATTCTAGCTTTTGCAAGATAAGGATTTTCTACACATAATACCCCGCCCACGCAACCGCCATGACAGGCATTAAGTTCTATAAACTTTATATGATCTATCTTGTTATCTTCTAAGTCTTCTAATACCTTTATTACATTTTCTATTCCATCAGCTGCAAGATAGCTATCAGTTAGTAAACCTGCTGCTTCACCTCCGGTTTTACCCCAGCTTATTCCTATTTTTCCTGAAAAAGCAAGATCCTTGACATCTTTTACCGCATCTTTCATATGGTTTAATAACTTAGGATATATATCCTTTATTGCTAAAACTACATCAATATCACTTTTTTCAAGACCTAGCGGACTATGCATACTTGTTACTTTTGCAGGACAAGGACTAATAAATACTATTCCTATCTTTTTTGCAGGTAAATTTGTCTTTTCCATTGCTTTTTTTCTAGCTAAACTTGCTGCAACATCAACTGGTGCTGATATAGGTAATAGATGTTGTATAAGATTTGGAAATCTAACTCTTATTAACCTTACTACACTTGGACATGCTGAACTAATAAACGGACCTTTATCTATATGTTCTTCAACATACTTTCTAGATATCTCGGAAACTAATTCTGCTGCTCCACTAACCTCATATACATCATCAAATCCCATATTTAATAATGCTGTTAAAACTATATTAACATCATCTAAATTGTTAAATTGTCCATATAATGAAGGTGCTGGAAGTGCAACCTTATATTCGTATTCATTGATTTTATCAAATTCATCATATACAGGTAACTTTGCATGATGCGGGCAAATCCTTATGCACTCTGCACAGTCTATACAAAACTCTTTAGTTATAACTGCTTTGCCGTTACGAACTCTTATTGCTTCTGTAGGACATCTTTTTATACAATTTATACAACCTTTACAAAGATTTTCATCTAGTATAACTGAGTTGTAAAACTTGTTTTCACTATTCATTTTTGCACCCATGCTTATTACAAAAATATTGTAATACTGCCCTAATTTAAAAACAAACGATTGGCAGTTGCATATATCTCCTTTCGCTAATCTAATTCTCTAGGATCATATTATTATTTCATAAAAACTTTCATCATAACAGTTGTTCCTTCTCCTATTACTGATTCAACTTTCATAAAATCTGAGTATTTTTTCATATTTGGAAGTCCCATTCCTGCTCCAAAGCCTAGGCTTCTAACTGTTTCAGGAGCTGTTGAATATCCTGCTTGCATTGCTTTATCTATATCTTCTATTCCAGGACCTCTATCAACTAGCAACATATCTATCTCCTTAGGTGATATCACAACCTTTATATCACCACCGTTAGCATGGATAACCATATTGATTTCACCTTCATACATTGCAATTGCTACTTTTCTTACAGTTTCTGGGTCTACTCCCATTTGCTTTAACTTTTTTTTAACATCACTTGAGGCTTCACCTGCTCTTGTAAAATCTTCTTTTGATACCTCATAATGCAGCACTATTTCACTGTTCATATGTTGCTCCTCCGCGAAGTCCACTTGAATATAACATTCCACAAGCCGAAAACATTCTATGACCAGTTTGCATTAAAACTATATCTCTTTCTTTTGCCATATCAATCATTGCTTCATCAGGTTTTTTACCTCTTACAAATATGATACATATTATGTCCATCATCTCAGCTGTTCTTATAACTTGAGGATTACATAGACCAGTTAGTAGTACTGCCTGATCTTTTACAAATGCCAATACATCACTCATCATGTCTGCTCCACAGGCAGTATGAACTTCTTTTTCTAATAACTCATTTCCGGAGATTACTCTTGCCCCTAGAATATTCTTTACGTCTTTAATAGTCATAAACTTCCTCCATCCTACTAGTTCATAATATATAAAATATTTGACTCTAATTATTTAAATTATAACATTTAATTGTGAAATACGTCAATTAAACCTGTCATTTTGTATTTTTTTTAGTACACTTTTGTATAAAGGTTTTTTTGTGGATTTTTTAACATAGTCATGTTATAATATTGCCACAGTTATAGTGCATATATTTTTAGGAATTATGTCTAATACTATACATTTTTATCAGGTTATGTTGAAAGGAATTATTATAAGAAAGGAATTATATGCATTGCCCATTCTTTCAACTATTTACAAGGGCAATATCGCTTTTTAAAGCGATATGCATGGGTATTAAGATGACTGCAACAACAAAAACAGTTCCTTTTACAGGTACTAAGGAACAAGAAGTTGAACTTTTACAAATCATCAATGATTTAAAAGACGAAAAAGGCTCGCTTATGACAATACTCCAAAAAGCACAGGATATCTATGGTTACCTTCCAATTGAAGTTCAAACAATTATATCTGACGCAACTAACATTCCTCTTGAGAAGATTTATGGAGTAGTAACTTTTTATTCACAATTTTCACTTAATCCAAAGGGTAAATACACAGTATCTGTCTGTCTTGGAACAGCTTGCTATGTAAAAGGCTCTGGAGATATTTTTGAAAAGCTTTCAGAAAAGTTAGGTATTAAAAGTGGAGAATGTACAGAAGATGGTAAGTTTTCATTAGAAGCTTGTCGTTGTATTGGTGCTTGTGGACTAGCTCCAGTATTAACTGTAAACGAAGATGTTTACGGAAGATTGACAATCGATGATGTAGATTCTGTATTAGCAAAGTACGAATAGTATGATGACAGAGATTTCCCTCAATATATTAGATGTAGTTTTCAATTCTATTCGAGCAGAAGCTAGTCTTATAGAGATAACAGTTAAGATAGACCAGAAAAATGATGATTTAGTCGTAATTATAAAAGACAACGGTTGTGGAATGTCAAAAGAACAATTACAAAAAGCACAGGATCCATTTTATACTACTAGAACTACCAGAAAAGTTGGACTTGGTATTTCTTTTTTTGAGTTGGCTGCTAAGTGCACTGGTGGCAGCTTTTCTATCGAATCAACGCCTAATGTCGGCACTGTTACCACTGCCTCTTTCAAGTTATCAAGCATAGATAGAATGCCTCTTGGAGACATTACTACAACTATTCACATGCTAATAACTATGAATGTGGATATTGATTTCATATACAAATATGAATTTAACGAGAGAAACTTTATACTAGACACAAGAGAATTCAGAGAAATTCTAGAAGGCGTACCATTTTCTAATCCTGACGTTTCTGCATATATAAAGGATTTTCTAATTAGCGAAAAATTAGAAACTGATAATGGCGTTATTATTTAAAATTATTATAGTTGAAAGAAATTATTATAAGAAAGGATTATATGCGTTGCCCTTTCTTTCGACTTGTTATGGGCAATATCGTTTTATATACGATATGCATGGGTAAAAGAATGAAATCTCTAGAAGAATTAAAAGCTATAAGAGAAAGAATGCAAGGTCAAGTTGGTTTAAGAAACGAAAGCTCTTCTCAAACAAGAGTTGTTGTTGGCATGGCGACTTGTGGAATCGCTAGCGGAGCAAGACCTGTATTAACAACATTTTCAAATATGGTTCAAGAAAAAAATCTTTCTAATGTTGCAGTAACTCAAACAGGTTGTATTGGATTATGTCAATACGAACCAATCGTAGAAGTTATGGCTCCTGGAAAAGATAAGGTTACTTATGTAAAGATGTCACCTGAAAAAGTGGCTGAGATTGTTGAACAACACCTTATTAATGGGAACATCGTTACTAAATATACAATTAATTCAGAATTAAAATAGAGGAGGCTCATATTATGTATCGTTCACACGTATTAGTTTGTGGTGGTACCGGATGTACTTCCTCAGGCAGCGAAGATATCATTCGTGTATTACAAAATGAAATTGACAAAAATGATTTAACAAAAGAAATATCTATTGTAAAAACAGGTTGCCATGGCCTTTGTGCACTTGGTCCTATTATGATTATATATCCAGAAGCTACATTTTACTCAATGGTTAAGCTTGAAGATATTCCTGAAATTGTTTCAGAACATTTATTAAAAGGTCGAATTGTAACTCGCCTTGTATATGATGAAACTCTTACAGAAGATGGAATCAAGTCTCTAAACGAGACAGATTTTTATAAGAGACAACATAGAATTGCTCTTCGTAACTGTGGTGTAATTAATCCTGAACTTATTGATGAGTATATTGCTACTGATGGATATGCTGCTCTTGGTAAAGTATTAACTGAGATGACACCTGATGATGTTATCCAAACTCTTTTAGATTCAGGTCTTCGCGGAAGAGGTGGCGGTGGTTTCCCTACAGGTTTGAAGTGGAAATTAGCCAAAGGCAATGATGCAGATCAAAAGTATGTTTGCTGTAATGCGGATGAAGGTGATCCGGGTGCATTTATGGATCGTTCTGTTCTTGAAGGTGATCCACATGCATTAATTGAAGCTATGGCTATAGCTGGTTACGCAATTGGCGCTTCTCAAGGTTATGTATATGTAAGAGCAGAGTATCCAATTGCAGTTGAGCGTCTTGAGATTGCTATAAATCAAGCTCGTGAATATGGTTTATTAGGTAATAATATATTTGATTCAGACTTTAGCTTTGATATAGGAATCAGACTAGGTGCAGGAGCCTTTGTTTGTGGTGAAGAGACTGCTCTAATGACTTCTATTGAAGGTAATAGAGGTGAACCTCGTCCTCGTCCTCCTTTCCCAGCTCAAAAAGGTCTTTTTGGAAAACCTACTATCCTTAACAATGTTGAAACATATGCAAACATTCCTCAAATCATCTTAAATGGTGCAAATTGGTTTGCTTCTATGGGAACTGAAAAATCAAAAGGAACAAAAGTATTTGCTCTTGGTGGAAAAATCAAAAATACAGGTCTTGTAGAAATCCCTATGGGTACTACTCTTCGTGAAGTAGTTGAAGATATCGGTGGCGGTATCCCTAATGGCAAAAAGTTTAAGGCAGCACAAACAGGTGGTCCTTCTGGCGGATGTATTCCTCTAGAGCATTTTGATATTGCTATTGATTATGATAACTTGATTGCTATTGGTTCAATGATGGGTTCTGGCGGACTTATTGTTATGGATGAAGATAACTGTATGGTAGATATCGCAAAATTCTTTTTAGAATTTACTGTTGATGAATCATGTGGAAAATGTACTCCATGTAGAATTGGTACAAAACGTATGTATGAAATGCTTGATAAGATTACAAAAGGTCAAGGAACTCTTGAAGATCTTGATAAACTCGAAGAATTATGCTACTTCATTAAAGAAAATTCACTTTGCGGTCTAGGTCAAACTGCGCCTAACCCAGTATTATCTACTTTAAAATTCTTTAGAGATGAATATATTGCACATGTCGTAGACAAAAAATGTCCTGCAGGTGTGTGTAAGAGTCTTCTTACATATAATATTGAAGCAGAAAAATGTAAAGGCTGTACTATGTGTGCACGTGTTTGCCCTGCAAATGCTATCACAGGTTCAGTTAAAGAACCACATATTATCAATACAACAATTTGTATTAAATGTGGAGCTTGTAAAGAAAAATGTAAGTTTGACGCTATATACATAAAGTAGAAAGGAGCACTAGATTAAATGGCTAATATTAATATTAAAATAAATGGTATTTCTGTATCTGCACCTGCTGGTTCAACAATTCTTGAAGCTGCTAGACTAATTGATATAGATATCCCAACACTTTGTTACCTAAAAGACATCAACGAAATTGGTGCATGCCGTATGTGCGTTGTAGAGGTTAAAGGTGCTAGAACACTTGTTACTTCATGTGTATTTCCTATCACTGAAGGTATGGAAGTATTGACAAACACACCTAAAGTACTTGATTCAAGAAAGAAGAATCTTCAGCTTCTTCTTTCAAACCATGACAAAAAATGTCTTTCTTGCGTAAGAAGTAGTGATTGTGAATTACAAACTCTTTGCAAAGACTTAAATGTTGATGATGAGAATTATTATGAAGGAAACCAAACAGAATACGCTCTTGATTATTCAGCTGTTCATATGGTTAGAGACAATAACAAATGTATCCTTTGTAGAAGATGTAGTGCAGTTTGTGAAAAAGTACAAGGAATTGGTGTTATTGGTGCTAATGAAAGAGGTTTCAATACTTTCATCGGAAGTGCTTTTGACATGGGCCTTGGTGAAACTAGTTGCGTATCTTGTGGACAATGTATCGCAGTTTGTCCTGTTGGCGCATTATATGAAAAAGATTACACTAATGAAATCTTTGATTTAATAGCTGATCCTACTAAGCACGTTGTAGTTCAAACTGCTCCTGCTGTAAGAGCTGCTCTTGGCGAAGAATTTGGAATGCCTATCGGAACTAATGTTGAAGGAAAGATGGTAACTGCTCTTAGAAGATTAGGCTTTGACGGTGTATTCGATACTAATTTTTCTGCAGATTTAACTATCATGGAAGAGGCTCATGAATTCTTAGGAAGAGTTAAAAATGGTGGAACACTTCCTATGATTACGTCTTGTTCTCCAGGATGGATTAAATATTGTGAACATTATTTCCCTGATATGACTGAAAACCTTTCATCTTGTAAATCACCTCAACAAATGTTTGGTGCAATTACTAAGACTTATTATGCACAAAAAATGGGACTTGATCCTAAAGATATAGTATGTGTATCAGTTATGCCTTGTACTGCTAAGAAATTTGAAAAAGGCCGCGATGATCAAGATGCTGCAGGAGTACCTGATGTTGATTATGCTATAACAACTAGAGAACTTGCTCGTATGATTAAAGTTGCTGGTATTAAATTTACATCATTACAAGAAGATTCTTACGATTCTCCTCTAGGTTCAGGATCTGGCGCAGCTGTTATCTTTGGTGCTACCGGTGGTGTTATGGAAGCAGCTCTTAGAACTGCTGTTGAAGTTCTAACTGGCGAAGAATTGAAAGCCCTTGATTTTACTGATGTTAGAGGTGTACAAGGAATTAAAGAAGCTAGTTATGACGTTGCGGGAATGACTGTTAATGTTGCTGTTGCTTCAGGTTTAATCAATGCAGCTGAATTACTTAAAAAAGTGAAAAGTGGGGAAGCAAATTATCACTTCATCGAGATAATGGGTTGTCCTGGTGGTTGCGTAAATGGTGGTGGTCAACCTCAACAACCTGCTAGTGTTCGTAACTTCACTGATATTTCAGCACTTAGAGCAAAGGCTTTATATGATTCCGATGCTGCAAATGTTATTAGAAAATCTCATGAAAACCCTGATGTTAAGACTCTTTACAAAGAGTTCCTTGGCGAACCAGGAAGTCACAAATCTCATGATATTTTACATACAACTTATGTAAAAAGAAAGATTAATTCTTAATAGATTTATCAAAACAATAAAAAACAATGCACCTAATATGTGCATTGTTTTTTATTGTTACCTACTCTAATCTACTTTTAAGATTTGTACCAATCTCATTTATATATAGTAATTCGTTGTTCACTTCACGGGCTACTTGATTTTGTTCTTGCACCTTTTGCTTGATTTCTTCAAAACTAGCAGCATGTTCTTGTAGCACTGCAGCTATGTCTGTTATTGATTCATCAATAACATAAAACTCTTCATTTATTGACTTAATTACAGCCTCTTCATTTTCTAATTCTATATCTACTTTATCAATCTTTTTATCTACTGATGTAAATCTATTATTAAGTACTTCCATTGATTCATTGCCTTTATTTACAGCCTCTTTACCAATTTCTGATTGTGTAATTGCAACCGCTGAAGACTCTGTTAATTTTTCAACAATTCTTGTTATATCTTCTGCAAATTTGTTAGACTCCTCAGATAGCTTTCTAATCTCTTCTGCTACAACTGAAAAGCCTTTTCCATGTTCTCCTGCTCTTGCTGCTTCAATAGACGCATTTAGCGCTAAGAGATTTGTTTGTTCAGCTATACTTTTAATTCCATCTACATTAGAAGTTATTGTCGTCATTTGTTCTGATAAAATTTCAATTGTTTTGTTACTTTCTTCTACTGAGCTACTAATAATATTAATAGATTCACTCATATTAACAACAGCTTCGCTACTTCTTTTAAAATCATGTTTCAATCCTGTGAATAATTTATTGATATTTTGTATTATTTTTGTAGTTCCTTCAATATTTTCAGCTGAATTTCTTGAACTTATATTGATTTTAGAAACTGTTTTAGCTGCTTCTTCTACGCTAGATGCTAACTCTTCAATAGAAGTATTAACCAAGTCATTATTATACAAACTGTTTTTCATTCTTTCACTACTTACTGAAGTTTTTTCTTTAAGAGCCCTTGTTGCATTTTTAATCTCAGCAAAAATCGCGTTAAGATTATTATATGCATCTTCACTTTGCTTACTTGCTTCTTCTACTTTTTTAAGGGTTTCACCACTCCATTTTGTGAGAAGTGATAGGACCGCCCATAAGCTTATAGTTGCTCCGATTCTTGGCAGGAACTCACCCAAACCCATTCCTTTATCTAGCAAAAGAATAGGATTTATTGCATACATAACTATTAGCAAGGATATCATACCAAGTCCATATATTAACATCGCCCTAAACTTGAAATAAATTGCTTGCATGGCTAAAGTTACCATATATATATTAAACATTCTAGCAACTCCGCCACTTATAACAGATAAACCTAGTGATGCAATTAATGGCACTATTACAAAAACTTCAGCTTTAAACAACAAGGGTAATGGCAAGAAATATATTATAGTAACTAACAAAGCCGTAGAACCCGTAGCTATAAACGCTTGAATTCCGTATTCTAATCCTCCATTAACAAATGCTGTTAGTGGCAAAAAAATCGAAAAAAACCACAAAAGTAGTAAGTTTGCTCTCATTGCCCTCTTCATATCGTATTTCATATATTCACCTAAGTATATCAAAGCCTTGCCTTGATGTTGTTGCAAGTAAAAATTAGCAACTAACTTTTTCCTTTCTGTTACATATTTACTATTAAGTTTATTATACAACAACTTCATGTTTTTGTAAGCAAAAAAGCAAGATAATCTATTTTAAACTCACCTAGACTGTTAACTAAAATAATACATATACACATCTTCGAGTGTTCCTAAAGATTTGGATTTTACAAAACCTTCTGGTGGTGTGTCACCAACTACACTTAAGTAAATCCCATCTTTCCTTTGTGAAACATTCGCTCTTTTATTTTCAAGAAAACCTTGATTTAGTTCTTTCTTTTCAACCTTTTTTTCAAACATCTTATCTTCTATACTTTCAATAAGTTCATATGATGTGGAAGATTTTATAAGTTTACCATCTTTTAGTAGCAATACTTTTGAAGCAATGCACTCAATGTCGCTTACTATGTGCGTTGCTAAAAGCACTAGTTTATCTTTTGAAAGCTCAGATATATAATTTCTCATCTTAATTCTTTCTTCTGGATCAACTCCTGCTGTTGGTTCATCTAATATAAGTATGTCGGGGTTTCCAATAAGTGCACTTATAAACTGTAATCTTTGCCTCATTCCTCCAGAATATTGACCCAGCTTTCTTTTTCTTACATCATGAAGGTTAAGAAGTTTTAGATACTTGTCTATTTCTTTACTTGCTTCTTTTTTAGTTATTCCTTTAAGTGCCGCAATATAAAACAAATATTTTTCTGCCGAAAATGTATCATACATTCCCTGCTGTTGTGGCATATATCCAATCTTAGTTCTATAATCTTTTCCCAGTGTCAAAATCTCTTTCCCATTATATAAAATCTCTCCACTTGTTCTTTTAATGTTATCTGTAATAAGATTCATAAGAGTACTTTTTCCCGCTCCATTAGGCCCAAGCAATCCATATATTCCTGGCTCTAAAGAAATATTAAAATCATTTAGTGCTACTTTATTGCCATAATCTTTTGAGACATTTTTAAACTCAAGTTTTGTTAGTTTTTCCATATATTTACCTTAAATAACGCATTAACCTAGTTCAACTATAAACAATTTATAGTTATCTATGAATTTGCTATATTCCTTTCTTTTCGTTTAATTACTTGTTTCTTTCTTATCACAGTGTTATTAATGGAATGATGTACATAAAATGTTGCTGCTATTGAAATAGCAACCACGACAAAGAAAGGAATAATATAATAAGGTTTATCAATTCCGAAACTATTAATAATTGGAGTAATCGCAACTATTGTTCCTAGCGCAAAATTTTTAGCGCTAAAGAGTCCTGACAAGTACAACAAATTTGTAAAAAGCATTATAATACTAGAAATGATTATAGACGCAGATACATTTTTTGATTTATATGAAATTAAGGCTACAATAAATGCTATACTTATACCTATTATTACCTTTAAAAATAATAATATAACAAGAAAATCATTAATAGTTATATTAAAATTGAAATCATTATATTTATAATAACTTTGAATCGCCATATCATACTTTTTATCAAACAAACTTATGTCAAAATAACTATATCTGTTTAATATAACAACCATTACTATATAGCAAACAACTAAACAAAGCACAATATACTTACTAGTCACTAGCGAACTTCTGCCTTTTTTTGTTGAATTAATCAAGTTATTAAGATTATATTCTTTGTCATAAGAAAATATTGCTGAACTAGAAAGTATTATAAGCAAAACTATTATAAATGCGTCCTCTATATTAATATTATCTGAATTATTACCTATTATTTTATTCATCTCATTCTTATTTATAAATTCTACTTCTAAATCATTTTTAATAAGCTGGCTAAGCCTCTCTCCCTCACTAATAATATTGTTTACTACACCTTTTGCTACATTGTACTTTTTTATGTAATTTTTTGCTTCATCAATAAAATAATATGAATCAGCGTTTTCTTCTTGTTCATATTGTCTTATAATTTCTTCTTGCTCAATTATTTTTTCTTCCCAAAGTTGTCTTTCAGCTTCTAAATAACCTATCTTTTCTAATGAATACGGGCCTTTTACTTGTTCTAAGTAATCGTTGTAGACAGTAAGAGCATAATTAGTATCAAGTTTTTCTTGATAACCCATATTTAGAACTATCACTGTTGCAATACCTAATATAATAATAACTCTCATCTGAAAAAGCACTTTTGATAATTCATGTAAAAAGAGGTTGGTATGCTTGTGTAATGGCAACTTTATATCACTAATTTTTTTCTTTACACTTTCAATCTTTGCATATAACTTTCCTTCATTTTTTCTTATGATCACAGCATAGTACAAAGGTATAATCAAGATAATAAATATCACTAATGCTAAAACATACAAGTCATTAACATTTATAGCTTTTTCAAATATGTTCATATTATTGTATGTCCTTAGATTTGTTTCAACATCTAAAAGGGCTGCGATATTAATGTATTTACTATATGCAAATGCAGTTGCTAAATTTACATTTTCGTATGTGTTTATTTGCATTGCAATTCCCGCCATAAATATAAGAATTGAATACATAACATTTTTTATAAGTAAAAGTAATAACCAAAATGCAATTAACAAAATACTAATTATTATAGTCTTTACAGTTATACTAATTAACAAAAACTGCCATATTTTTATAGGATATACACAATCTACAAATTGTAAATTAGATTGAACGTACCTATTAAAGGAACCTAAATCTCCACTAAAAATGTGACTTAGTAATAGATTCTGACTTTGTATAGTAAGTGTTACAAAAAATGTCACTATAAATATTATTCCAATTCTCCAACTAAAAAGCGTCAATCTGCCATTCTTTAGAGAATTAATAAGTAAATTTATACCTTTTTTCTTTTCTTCTATATATATTATTATTATAAAAAGACAAACAGCTAGAATAAAATTTGAAAATGTCTTGTCAAGTATCAACTTTATTGTTTTTTAAGAATTATTTTAATGTTTTAATTATGGATTAATCATCAAATTATATTTGTTTTTTTGACAATTTTTACTTTCTTATATTCTTTACTTATTTTAACTTAGGGCTTGCTATAATCCTTGTCTTTTTTTTAACAATGTTGTATACTAAGCAAAAGCTTCAGTCTTTTATTTTGTCAAAAACCACATCCTTTATTAATAGAAATGGAGAATTTTATGAATATTACTCATCTTAGATATGCTATTGAAATTGATAAAACTCGTTCTATAAGCAAGGCTGCTTCTAATCTTTATATGGGACAACCTAATCTAAGTCGTGCAATTAAAGAACTTGAAGAGACTATTGGCATTAGTATATTTATAAGGTCGCCAAAAGGAATTAGTCTTACTCCACAAGGAGAAGAATTCTTAAAGTACGCAAAGCGTATTGTTTTTTCCGTAGATGATTGTTTGGCTACTTTTAATAGCGAATTATTAAAAAAACAAGTACTATCAATATCCGTTCCAAGGGCAAGTTATATTTCAGTAGCATTTACTGAGTTTATAAAAACAATTGATTCTTTAATAGAAACAGAGATTTATTATAAAGAAACAAATTCACTAAAAGCCATAAACAACATTCTTCATTCTAACTATAGGTTAGGCATTATTCGATTTCAAAATGAATTAGAAGACTATTATATAAAATTATTTAAGGACAAAGATTTATTATATGATCCTTTGTTTGAATTTGAGCACTATCTATTAATGTCTAAAGAAAATCCCCTTTCAACTAAAGATGACATTAGCATTGACGATCTAAATGACCAATTCGAGATTGCTCATTCAGACAATCTATCTTATCAAGAAGCCATTAATGATAGCAAAATTGCTATCTCGTCTTCTTTAAATCAGAAGCACATCTACATCTTTGAACGGGGTAGTCAATTTGATTTATTATCAAATGTGCCAAATACTTACATGTGGGTTTCGCCTATGCCTGTTCGTATCTTAGAACAATTTAATCTTGTTCAAAAAAAAGCTTCTCATAATACAAATGTGTTTAAAGATGTATTAATATGTCAAAGAGGCTATCACTTGAGTGAATTAGAAATGGATTTTATTGAACAACTTAAATGTTCTTTGAAGTCATTATGTACTATTTGATATATCCCTATATTTTATAAACATTTTACATAAACAGACGTAGTTGTTAAAATATTAACAAGCAGTCATTGTAAAACAACTATAAATTAATACTTGAAGAATTATCAATTTAACATTTTACTAACGGAGGTTTCATATGAAAATTACTGTCTGCATAGGAAGTTCTTGCCATTTAAAAGGCTCAAGACAAGTTGTAGAAAAATTACAAGAATTGATTGCTATAGGAAATCATAAAGATCAGCTAGAATTAGGTGGTACTTTTTGTCTAGGCAACTGCCAAAGTGGTGTATGTGTAATGTTTAATGAAAAAACATATTCATTGACACCAGATACCACAGAGGACTTTTTTGAAAATGATGTTCTCAAGCATCTTAACTCTTAAGTCAATAACTACATAAGTATTATTTAAAGGATGGAGATTAAAATGTCTGAGTTTTTAAAACTAAAAAAATCAAATTGTAAAAATTGTTACAAATGTATCAGAAATTGTCCCGTAAAATCAATTAGATTTTCAGGAAACCAAGCACATATAGTAGGTAATGAATGTATACTTTGTGGTCAATGTTTTGTAGTCTGTCCACAAAATGCTAAAGAAATTGCAGATGACACAGAGCTAGTAAAAGTACTTCTTCAAAGTCCACAACCTGTGATAGCAAGTATCGCTCCGTCATTTATAGCAAATTATAATGGTATTGGTATTAATTCAATAAGAAAAGCCCTCAAAAAACTTGGTTTCACAGATGTTGAAGAAACTGCTATTGGAGCAACTATTGTAAAAACCGAATATGAAAAGATACTAGATAATCCGTCCACAGATATTCTTATATCTTCTTCATGTCATTCAGTAAATTTGTTAATCCAAAAACATTTTCCAAATTCTTTAAAATACTTAGCAAATGTTATATCACCAATGCAAGCTCATAGTCTTGATATTAAAAGAAGATATCCTGATGCAAAGACTGTATTTATCGGCCCTTGCATAGCAAAAAAAGATGAAGCTATGCACTATGAAGGAATTGTTGACGCTGTATTAACCTTTGAAGACCTGAGCAAATGGTTAAATAGGGAAAACATTACCTTAGAAGAAGAGCGCGATAACATCAATGAATCAAAAACGCGATTATTCCCAACAACTGGCGGAATAATAAAAACCATGAAGCAATCCGAAAGTATAACCTATCTCGCAATCGACGGAGTAGAAAACTGTATGAGTGCATTAAGAGATATTGAAGATGGAGAATTAAAAAACTGCTTTATCGAAATGTCTGCCTGCCACCAAAGCTGTATTGGAGGACCTGTAATGGAAAAATATCACCATTCTCCAATTCGCGATTTTACAAATGTTACAAAATATGCAGGCAAAAAAGATTTTGATACACTTTCTTTATCTTCAGATCTTAGTGTAAAACACCTTGAATACATTGGAAGAAAATTACCAATGCCTTCCGAGGAACAAATAGCCAACATTCTAAAAGATATGGGAAAAACATTAAAGGAACACGAACTTAATTGTGGTTCTTGTGGCTATAATACTTGCAAAGAAAAGGCAGTTGCTATATATCAAGGCAAGGCTGACTTGACTATGTGTATGCCATTTTTAAAAGATAAGGCTGAAAGCTTTTCAGATAAAATAATTGGAAATACGCCGAATGCTATTATAGTTTTAAATGATAATTTAGAAGTTCAACAAATCAACCCAGCTGCTAGAAAACTATTAAACATCAATCATCAGTCAGACATATTAGGCGAACAAGTAGTAAGAATTCTTGACCCTTTAATTTTCTTGCAAGTAAAAGATGAAAACAAAAATATTAAAAACAAAAGAGTGTACCTTGCTGAATATAACAAATATATTGAGCAAACAGTTCTTTATGACATAAATTACAAAATTTTCATTTCAATAATGCGTGATATTACAAAGGATGTATTAGAAAATGAGAAGAAAGAAAAAATGACTAACCAGACTGTAGAAATTGCTGATAAGGTAGTTGAAAGACAATTAAGAGTAGTACAAGAAATAGCTTCACTTTTAGGTGAAACCGCTGCAGAAACTAAAATAGCTTTAACAAAATTAAAGGAGTCAATAACAAATGAATAATCTTTGTGCAGATATAGGATTTCGTAGTGTTAATAAATATGGCGAAGAATTATGCGGAGATCATATTGATTTGATAGAACCTGATGATAACAAAATTGTAATTGTTTTAGCTGATGGTTTAGGAAGTGGCGTAAAAGCAAGTATATTATCAACTTTAACATCAAAAATAATATCAACCATGATAGCTTCTGGATTAAAATTAGAAGATTGTGTTGAAACTATAGCCGCAACTTTGCCTATTTGTTCAGTAAGAGAAGTTGCATACTCAACATTTACTATTATACATTTGGTAAATAATGAAGAAGCTGAAATCATTCAATTTGATAATCCACATATAATATTATTACGAGATGGTAAAAATTACGAATTACCTACCACTATTTTAAATATTGGTGGAAAAAATATATTTCGTTCTAAACTTACATTAAAAGAAAATGACATTTTTATAGCAATGAGCGATGGTGTTATTCACGCAGGTGTTGGCAAGCAATTAAACATGGGTTGGCAACGCGATGATGTTATAGATTTTGCCGAAACAATTTATGATGTGGGTTTTACTGCTAAGACTATAACAACCGTTCTTCTAGATGAATGTGTCAAGTTATATGGAGGCAGACCTGGTGATGATACAACCGTTTGTACAATAAGAATCAGAAAAAGAGAACCAGTAAATCTAGTTATAGGACCACCTGCTAATCGAGATGACGCTATGAGAATGATGTCACTTTTTTTTGGCAAAAATGGAAAACACATAGTTTGTGGTGGAACTACTTCGACAATAGCTGCTAACTTTTTAAATAAGCCTGTAGTAGCAAGTCTTGATTTTCCAGATCCTGAAATACCACCTACTGCATTAATTGAAGGTGTTGATCTTGTTACTGAAGGTGTAATAACTATTAACAAAGTACTAAGTTACGCAAAAAACTACCTTGAAGGCAATGAATCTTACACCGAATGGAGTTATAAAAAAGATGCAGCTTCTATGATTGCAAGAATTTTATTTGAAGAAGCAACAGATATCAATTTTTATGTAGGACGTGCTGTAAATCCTGCCCACCAAAATCCGTCACTTCCAATCAGCTTCAACATAAAAATGCGTTTAGTAGAAGAACTTTCAGATTGTCTCATAAAAATGGGCAAAAAAATTAAGGTTAGCTACTTTTAACTTTAAAAAATAGAAAGGTAAGGTTTGAAAATGTACAAATTTGACACAAAGGTCCAACATTTAAAATATAAAGTATTAAAAGAAGTTGCAAAGCAAGCATTTAACGATAATCTCCTTAATAGTATAACCGATATTCCAAAAACTATAATTCCAGGAAGCGAAGCTAGTATGCGTTGCTGTGTTTATAAAGAAAGAGCAATAGTTTCCGAAAGAGTTAAGCTAGCAATGGGTGGTGACAAAGATAACTCAAATGTTATTGAAGTTATTGATATAGCCTGTGACGAATGTCCTGTTGGTGGTTATGAAGTGACAAACGCTTGTAGAGGTTGTATTGCTCATAGATGCGAGGATGTATGTAAAAAAGGCGCTATCACCTTTGATAGATTCCAAAAAGCTCACATTGACAAAAGCAAATGTGTTGAATGTGGTCTTTGTGCAAAAGTCTGTCCTTATAGTGCTATTTCTAACAATAAAAGGCCTTGTGAAAATGCATGTAAAGTAAAAGCAATTAAGATGAGTGATAACAAAGCTGCTTCAATTGACAATGAAAAATGTATATCTTGTGGAGCTTGTGTATATCAATGCCCATTTGGAGCAATAATGGACAAATCCTATATTCTAGATGTTATAGATATCCTAAAAAATAGTAATTCAAACAAAACATTTAAGACATATGCAATAGTTGCACCTTCTATCTCAAGTCAGTTTAAGCACGCAAGTCTTGGTCAAGTTATAACTGCTATTAAAGAACTAGGATTTCATGCAGTTGTAGAAGCTGCACTTGGTGCTGATATGGCAGCCATGGAAGAAGCACTTGAATTAACCAAAAAGGATTTTTTGACTAGTTCATGCTGCCCTGCATTTGTAATGTATGTACACAAACAATTTCCTTCACTCATAGAAAAAATATCTCACAATCTATCACCAATGGCAATAATATCAAAGCACATAAAATCACTTGAACCAGATGCAAAAATAGTATTCATCGGTCCATGCACAGCTAAGAAGATGGAATATAAACTAGATAGTGTTAAAGATTATGTTGATGTAGTTATAACTTTCGAAGAACTACAAGCATTGATTGATGGCAAAGGTATTGAAATAACTGATTTAAAAGATGATGTACTAGACAATGCTTCTTACTTTGGTCGTATATTTGCTCGAAGTGGTGGGCTAACCGATGCAATAAAAGAAGCCCTGATAGAGCAAAATCTTACAGATTTCGAATTCAAACCAGTAACATGCGATGGTATTGAAGAGTGTAAGACAGCTTTATTAAAGGCTTCTAAAAATGTATTAAATGCTAATTTCATTGAAGGAATGGCTTGTGTTGGTGGTTGTATAGGTGGCGCTGGTTGCTTAACTCATGGAATAAAAGATAAAAATGAAGTGGATAAATATGGTCATGAAGCCTATGAAAAATCAATCTCAGATGCCTTAAGCTTGATTCGTTTTTAGTGCTAAAAAACTACCCTTATATAATTATTAGACTTACGGGTGTTTTTGATATTTTCACTCAAAACCTTGGTTGTCTCGCTATCTTGATGAGAGCAACTTCAATATTTAAAACACCTTGCAACTTTGTTCATAGCATAAATTGCTAGTTTGAAGTGGTGGGCGGGGCCCTTTCTTGCTTATTCCTTTATTTTTGGGCCAACTTTTGCTTATTCTTAGCAAGTTTAAAGTGGCGGGCGGGGCCTTTTCTTGCTAATCTTGCAATTTTCGGTCCCCTTTTAACTA
>CAZIGN010000006.1:33582-45941 GCA_964538805.1 uncultured Lachnospiraceae bacterium | reverse complement strand
TAACCGTCCACAAGGTGGAATGCAAGGTGGATACAACAAAGATAATGAAAGACCACAAGGTGGTTATAATAAAGGACAAGGCGCTAGAGGTCCTGCAGGTCGTGAAAAGTCTTCAGATGCACCAGTAGTTGAAAGACCAGTAGTTAGACCACAAATTGATAGAGCAAGTAAAACAGCGGATAAACCAAAGTTTACTCCACAACAAAGCAGAAAAAATCAAAGAGAACAAGCACAAATCCAACAAAAAACTTTACAAAAAGTTCAACCAAAACAAGTAAAGAAAAAAGTTGAAGAAAAGATAACAGTTATTACTTTACCTGAAACACTATCAATCCAAGAATTAGCTGCAAAGATGAAGATTCAACCATCAGCAATTGTTAAAAAATTATTTATTGAAGGTAAAATTGTAACAATAAATCAAGAAATCGAATATGAAACTGCGGAAGAGATAGCATTAGGATTTGAAATAATAGCAGAAAAAGAAGAAATCGTTGATGTTATAGAAGAGATGTTAAAAGAAGAAGATGATGAAGAAGCAACATTAGTAACAAGACCACCAGTAGTGTGTGTTATGGGACATGTTGATCATGGTAAGACTTCTTTACTTGATGCAATTAGAAAAACCGAAGTTACTGCTAGAGAAGCTGGTGGTATCACTCAGCATATAGGTGCATATACCGTAGAAAGCAAAACTGCAAAAATCACTTTCCTTGACACACCAGGACATGAAGCATTTACAGCAATGCGTATGCGTGGAGCACAAGCAACTGATATAGCAATATTAGTTGTTGCTGCAGATGATGGAGTTATGCCTCAAACTATTGAAGCAATAAGTCATGCAAAGGCAGCAGATATAAGCATAATTGTAGCAATAAATAAGATTGACAAACCAAGTGCTAATATTGAAAGAGTAAAACAAGAATTAGCTGAGCAAGGTTTACTTGCGGAAGATTGGGGCGGTGATATAACATTTGTTCCAGTTTCAGCGCATACAGGAGAAGGTATTGATGTTCTTCTTGAGATGGTTTCACTTACTGCTGATATTCTAGAGCTTAAGTCTAATCCAGATAGAAAAGCAAGAGGTATTGTTATTGAAGCTCAGCTTGACAAAGGAAGAGGTCCAGTTGCAACTGTTTTAGTTCAAAAAGGAACACTTAAAATTGGAGACTCTATCGCGGCAGGTTCGGCATATGGTAAGGTTAGAGCCATGGTTGATGATAAAGGAAGAAGAGTAAAAGAAGCACTTCCTTCTACACCAGTTGAGATTCTTGGTCTTAACAATGTTCCAAATGCAGGAGAGATTTTTGTTTCTACTGATACAGAAAAAGAAGCAAGAAACTTTGCTGAAACATTTATATCTGAAGGAAGAGTTAAGCTTATAGAAGGTTCTAAATCTAAGATTAAAATGTCACTTGATGATTTGTTTACTCAGATTCAAGCAGGAGATGTTAAAGAACTTGGAGTTATAATAAAAGCAGACGTACAAGGTTCTGTAGAAGCTATGAAACAAAGCTTATTAAAGCTTAATAATGAAGAAGTAATAGTAAGAGTAGTTCATGGTGGTGTTGGTGCTATTAATGAATCAGATGTTACTTTAGCATCTGCATCTAATTCAATTATAATTGGATTTAATGTTAGACCTGATAATATGGCTAAACAAATCGCTGATAATGAAGGCGTTGATTTAAGATTATATAAAGTAATATACAATGCTATTGAAGATATACAAGCTGCAATGAAAGGAATGCTTGATCCTGTATTTGAGGAAAAAGTTATTGGTCATGCAGAAATTAGACAGATATTTAAAGCATCTGGCATTGGAAACATTGCTGGTTCATATGTACTTGATGGTACATTTAAAAGAGGTTGTCAAGTAAGAATTAAACGTGCAGGAAAACAAGTATATGAAGGCCCACTTGCTTCACTAAAGAGATTTAAAGATGATGTTAAGGAAGTTAAAGCAGGATATGAATGTGGACTTGTATTTGAAAAGTTTAATGAGTTTGAAGAACTAGATATAGTAGAAGCATATATAATGCAAGAAGTGCCTAGATAATAGGTAATATAGGAGTTTGAAGAATATTTATGAGAAAAAATAGTGTTAAAAATATTAGAGTAAATTCTGAAGTGCAAAAAGAACTAAGTAACATTATAAGAAGTGAGCTAAAAGATCCAAGAATTAGCCCACTTGCATGTGTTACAGATGTAGAAGTAACTCCAGATCTTAAATATTGTACAGCATACATTAGTGTTTTAGGTGACGAAACACTAAAACACAGTACTATAGAAGGGCTCAAGAATTCAGAAGGATTTATAAAAAGAGCTCTTGCGGCTACAATTAATTTGAGAAACACACCACAAATAAAGTTTATATTAGATGAATCTAGTGAATATGGCGCAAATATGTCAAAGTTAATTGATGAGGTGACCAAAAAAGATGCAGAAAATTCTAAAGAGTAATGAAGAATCAATAATTGATAAAATAATACAAGAGAATCAATCAATATGTATTCTAGGCCACATTAGACCAGACGGTGATTGTGTTGGTTCTACAATGGGAATGTATCATTATATTAAAGATAATTATTCTGATAAAGAAGTTGATATTTACCTTGAATATGTTGCAGACGAATTTTCTTATATTGATGACTTAGATAAGGTTATAAATTCTGTCACAGATGAAAAAGTATATGATCTTGCAATTAGTTTAGATGTTAGCTCAAAAGAAAGAATGGGAGAATTTGTTAAATATTATGATTTAGCAAAAAAGAGGCTTACAATAGATCATCATGTAAGTAACAAAGGATTTGGAGATGTCAACATTCTAGAAAATGATGCATCTTCTTGCAGTGAAGTACTTGCTTCAAATGTTGATATGAATAAAATATCAAAAAATGCAGCGAAGGCACTATATACTGGAATCATTCATGATTCAGGAGTGTTTAAATATCAAAGTACAACAAATAGAACTATGCTAATTGCAGGTCAACTTATGGATAAAGGAATAGATTTCACATCAATAATAGATGAATCCTTTTATTCTAGAACATACATACAAAGTCAAATCTTAGGAAAAGCATTGATGCAAAGTGTTTTACTTCTTGAGGGTAAGGTTATATACACCTATTTTACAGGAAAAGACATGAAGTTCTATAATACTACTCCTAGCGATGTTGGTGGAATTGTAGAACAGCTTAGATTAACAAAAGGTGTAGAGTGTGCAATATTCATATATGAAACTGGAAATCTTGAATTTAAAGTTAGCTTAAGATCAAAAGAGTATATGGATGTTAACAAAGTAGCATCAAACTTTGGTGGCGGTGGACATACAAAAGCTGCTGGTTGTACCCTACATGGTAATATTCATGATGTTCTAAATAATGTATTAGCACAGGTATCAAAACAATTAATATAAGTAAGATAAAGAACACTTATAAATGGAGAGATTATGTATAATGGAATTATAAATATATATAAAGAAAAAGGTTATACCTCTCACGATGTAGTTGCAAAATTACGTGGCATTTTAAGACAAAAAAAGATAGGACACACCGGTACTCTCGATCCTGAGGCTACGGGTGTGCTTCCAGTTTGTCTAGGAAAAGCAACAAAATTATGTGATATGCTTACTGATAGAAGTAAAACCTACAAGACTACTATGGTTCTTGGTATAACAACAGATACTCAAGATATGACAGGAAAAGTTATAAAAAATGTTAGTAAAGAAGAAGTAAATAATCTGAAAAAAGAAGATATAGTAGATACTATTATGTCTTTTCTTGGCGAATATATGCAGACACCACCAATGTATTCAGCCCTTAAAGTGAATGGCAAAAAATTATATGAACTTGCAAGAGCAGGTATTGAAATAGAAAGACAACAAAGAAAACAAGAGATTTTAAATATAGATATAATAAGTATTAACATACCAGAAGTAACATTTAGTGTAACTTGTTCAAAAGGTACTTATATTAGAACCCTTTGTAACGATGTAGGTGAAAAATTAAATGTTGGAGCTTGTATGAAAAGCTTAGAAAGAACACAGGTATCAATCTTTTTGTTAGAAGAAGCACTAAGACTAGATGAGGTTATAAAGCTTAGGGATGAAGAAAAGCTTGAAGATGTTATTTATAGTGTAGAAAGTATGTTTAAAGAATATGATAAAATAGTTTTGAAGCCAGAAGATGATAGATTCTTATATAATGGGAATAAATTAGACCTTAGCTTATATGAAGATATAAAAACTAATGATTCATACAAACAGGTAATAAGAGTTTATGATAGTTTTGGAGTGTTTTATGCTATATATGCTTATTTAATTGAAGAAAATAAATATAAAGTAACAAAGTTTTTTGGAGCCGATTAAATATATACTAATCTAAAAGAAAGGAAATACATCTGTTATTAAGCTGTACTAAGAGGTGTATAGGACAACTATGAAAATATATAAAGACTTAAATGATTTGACACTAAAAAACACAGCCATAGCAATAGGGAAATTTGATGGTTTTCATGAAGGCCATAGATATTTGATTAGTAATTTAATTGAGAAAAAAAACCAAGGATTAACTACTGTTATTTTTACATTCACTGGTAATCCAATTTATTATATAGAAGGTAAGAAACAAGAACTAATTATGACTGAAAGTGAAAAATACTATCTTTATGAAAAAGAAGGAATTGATGTATTGATTGAATATTCTCTAAACAGAGAAAATCTTGATAAGACACCAGAAGAATTCATAAAAGAAATACTAATTGATAAATTAGACATGAAGTTTTTCATATCAGGTGATGATTTTAGGTTCGGCAAGAATAGAAAAGGTGATGTTTCGTTGTTGAAAAAATTTGGTAAAATATTTAATTACGAAACTAGTGTTCTAGAAAAAAAGAATTTCAAAGACAGACCAATAAGCTCAACATTTGTCAAAGAAGAATTGAAAAAGGGTAATATAGTATTGGTAAATGAATTACTTGGATACAAATACACAGTAATTGGTGAGATAGTTACAGGAAGACAAATCGGAAGACAATTAGGAGTACCAACAATAAACATTATACCAGGGGAAGATAAGTTTATTCCTCATTTAGGCGTTTATGAAACAGAAGTTACTATTGATAATAAAGAATATATTGGTTTGACGAATATTGGATACAGACCAACATTTAAAGAAAACAGTACTGTTTTAACAGTAGAAACAACTCTTCTTGATACAGATGAAGATCTCTATGGTAAGATTGCAGAAGTTAGATTCACAAGATTTATAAGGGGTGAAAAAAAATTTAACTCTGTAGAAGAACTAAAAAATCAAATTCAGATAGATCTTAAAACTATAAAGAAAAAATAAAGGTGAATACTGATATTTGATTAAGGAGAAAGATTAACTATGAGAGAAAACTACCAAAAAACGATATACGCATGTTTTATAGGATATATTGTACAAGCAATTATTAATAATTTTTTGCCACTACTTTTTTTAACATTTGTTATATCATATGATATTTCTTTAACTAGAATTACTTTATTGATAACTATTAATTTTTCAGTACAACTTTTAGTTGATTTAATTGCAATAAGTTTTGTTGATAAAATAGGGTATAGAGCTTCAATAATAATAGCTCATGTTTTTTGTGCAGCCGGTCTTTTTGGTTTGATAATCTTACCAGAATTGTTTGTTGATCCATATAATGGATTGTTAATATCAATAATTACATATGCAGTTGGTGGTGGACTAATTGAAGTTCTTATAAGCCCTATTATGGAAAACTGCCCAACTAAAAACAAGGAGAAGGCTATGAGTCTTCTTCATTCTTTTTATTGTTGGGGACATGTAGGAGTAGTCTTAATATCAACACTATTTTTCAAAGTATTTGGTATAGAAAATTGGAGAGTACTTACGATTTTTTGGGTATTTGTCCCGGTTATAAATATAGTGTTGTTTTCTAGTACTCCAATGATGGCATCATTAGAAGAAAAAAGTGCAATGCCTATAAAAGCCTTATTCAAAAACCGAGTTTTTTGGGTACTTGTTTTGATGATGGTATGCGCTGGTGCAAGTGAGCAATCAATAAGTCAATGGGCATCAACATTTGCAGAGGGTGGATTAGGAATAAGTAAAGCTCTAGGTGATCTTTTTGGACCAATGACCTTTGCAATACTAATGGGAATCTCAAGAGTTTTTTATGGTAAGTTCGGCGACAAAATAAACCTTGATATATTTATGATAGCAAGTAGTATACTTTGTATTCTTTCATATTTGCTTATATCACTATCACCTAATCCGGTATTTTCATTAATAGGTTGTGGTATTTGTGGACTTTCAGTAGGAATTATGTGGCCAGGAAGTTTTTCAGAGGCAGCAAGAGCTATCAAAAATGGTAAAACAGCAATGTTCGCCTTACTAGCACTGGCTGGTGATTTAGGTTGTATGAGCGGACCTTTTGTTGTAGGATTTGTATCTAGTGCAAATTCTGACAATCTAAAAATAGGAATACTGGTTGCAATTATTTTTCCATTAATGCTAGTTCTTGGAATTGTTACTTTAAAGAAAATAAAAAATTAGCACTCACCTATTGACAGTGCTAACAAAATGTATTATACCTATATTAGATAAAGATAATTAATTATTATAAAGATAATTAGCTAGAGTTATATCCATGAAGAAGGATATAGGAATGGAGGTATAATATGAACATTCAAAAATTTACACAAAAATCTATAGAAGCTATTAATACTTGCGAAAGTATAGCATATGAATTTACAAATCAAGAGCTAGAACAGGAACATTTATTATTATCTTTGATTAGACAAGAAAATGGTCTTATATCAAAACTAATCGAAAAAATGAATATTAATGTTAAAGATTTTGAAGATGAGATTATTATTAGTATTAAGAAAAGAGTCAAGGTACAAGGTGGAAAAGTATTCATATCAGATAATCTTAATAAAGTTTTGATAAAAGTGGAAGATATTGCTAAAAAGATGGGCGATGAATATGTATCTGTAGAACACTTGTTTTTAGGACTTCTTAATGAACAAAATCAAGAGATTAAAAGAATTTTCAAACTTTACGATATTACAAAAGATAGATTCTTAGAAGTATTATCTAGCGTAAGAGGTAAAAGCAGAGTAACAAATGATAATCCAGAAGAGACTTATGATGCGCTTAGTAAGTATGGCTATGATTTAGTTGAAAAAGCCAGACTTCAAAAATTAGATCCAGTTATTGGAAGAGATAGTGAGATAAGAAATGTTGTTAGAATACTATCTAGAAAAACCAAGAATAATCCAGTATTAATAGGAGAACCTGGAGTAGGAAAGACAGCAGTCGTAGAAGGATTAGCACAAAGAATTGTAAAAGGTGATGTTCCTGATAGTTTAAAAGATAAGAAAATATTCTCACTTGATATGAGTTCTATCCTTGCAGGAGCAAAGTATAGGGGAGAGTTTGAAGAAAGATTAAAGGCAGTACTTAATGAAGTTAAAGAAAGTGAAGGTCATATTATATTATTTATTGATGAACTTCATACCATAGTAGGAGCGGGAAAGACAGACGGAGCTATGGATGCAGGAAATATGCTTAAGCCTATGCTTGCAAGAGGCGAATTACACTGTATAGGTGCTACAACCCTTAATGAATATAGAGAATATATTGAAAAAGATGCAGCTCTTGAGAGAAGATTTCAACCAGTATTAGTGGATGAACCTAATGTAGAAGATACAATATCTATACTAAGAGGATTAAAAGAAAGATATGAAGTATACCACGGTGTAAATATTACTGATCAAGCCTTAGTAGCAGCAGCAACTTTATCTAATAGATACATTTCTGATAGATTTTTACCGGATAAAGCAATAGATTTAGTTGATGAAGCTTGTGCATTAATAAAAACCGAACTTGACTCAATGCCTACAGCAATAGATGAGCTAAGTAGAAGAATAATGCAGCTTGAAATTGAAGAAGCAGCCCTAAAAAAAGAGAATGATAAAATAAGTAAAGAGCGACTAAAAGTCTTGCAAAAAGAATTAGCTGAATTACAAGATGAGTTTAATAATAACAAGGCACAGTGGGACAAGGAAAAAAAGGTAGTCGATAAGATAAGAAAGCTTAGGGAAGAATTAGAAAATCTTAATAATGATATAACTAAGGCAAAGCAAGAGTATGATCTTGAAAAAGCAGCAGAGCTTCAATATGGTAAAAAACCACAACTTGAAAAATTAATTGCCGAGGAAGAAGAAAGAGTAAGTAAGCAAGAATTTTCTTTATTGCATGAAAAAGTAAGTGAAGAGGAGATTGCACGAATTGTATCAAGATGGACAGGTATACCAGTAACAAAGTTATCCGAAGGAGAAAGAAGCAAGATATTACATTTAGATACACAGCTTCACAAAAGAGTAGTTGGTCAGGATGATGCAGTAGAAAAAGTAGCAGAAGCTATAATGAGATCCTCAGCAGGAATAAAAGATCCTAAAAAACCAATAGGAACATTTTTGTTTTTAGGACCTACAGGTGTTGGAAAAACAGAACTTGCAAAAACACTTGCTAAGAATCTGTTTGATGATGAAAAAAATATGATAAGAATTGATATGAGCGAGTATATGGAAAAACATGCTGTTTCAAGGCTTGTTGGAGCGCCTCCAGGATACATAGGATATGAAGAAGGTGGACAATTAACAGAAGCGGTAAGAAGAAAACCTTATTCTGTTATACTATTTGATGAAATCGAAAAAGCTCATCCAGATGTGTTTAATATACTATTACAAGTCTTAGATGATGGAAGAATAACTGATTCTAAAGGACGAAGTGTGAATTTTAAGAACACTATAATCATTCTAACTTCTAATATTGGTTCATCAATTATTCTAGAGTCTATAAAATCTAGTGGAGAAATAGATGATAAGACACAAAAATATATTCTTGATGAATTAAGAAGTAATTTTAGACCAGAATTTTTGAATAGACTTGATGAGATTATTATGTTCAAACCATTAAATAAGGACAATATCAAAAACATAATGTCAATACTAGTTAATGATCTAAATACAAGACTTCTTGACAAAGAATTAATGGTTAAACTAACTGATAAGGCAAGTGAGTACATTGCAGATAATGCTTATGATCCTATGTATGGTGCAAGACCACTAAAAAGATATTTGCAAAAAACAGTTGAAACCTTAGTTGCGAAATTAATACTAGCCGATGAAGTAACAAAAGGTGGAGAAATCACTATAGACTTAGAAGATGGTGAATTAGTAGCTAGATAATGTTCTTCTATACTCTTTTGGAGTACATTTAATTAAATCTAAAAAAGCACGATTAAAATAGCTTATATTGTTAAAACCTACTAGGGATGCGATATCGGCTATTTTTTTGTCGTCATTTTTAAGAAGTTCTAAACTTTTTTGAATTCGATATCTTGTTATATAGTTAAAAGGAGTAAGGCCTAAGGTGTCTTTGAATATTCTACATAACTGGCCTTCACTTATGGGTATTAAACATGATAATTCATTTAGAGTAATATTATATGCATATTTTTCATGTATGTAATCAATAACTACTTTAAGACGTTGTGAATTATAAGTTTTATCAAGTGTATAGTCCGCTGATTTTGTTGCATTAGTAAAAAAAAGATGCCATAATTCTAACATTTTCCCCTTTATTAACAATTCATAATTGCTAAGGTTTTCTTTTTGAAGTTCGCTGATTTTAAAAAGTAGGCTTAAAACCTCATCCTGCCAAGGTATAGTTGTGTCATAAAAAGCAGAGAAAACAATGTTTTTAGATAATACGGGGAGCATATAAGCTTTATAAAGACTAGAATTAATATCATCAAATAAAAATGTAGAATCAAAAACTATGGCATAGAATTCACAGTCTTTACTTTCTTCTAGTATTCCGTAATGTAATTGATTAGGAAGAACAAAGAGACCGCAATGTTTGTCTAGTTTGTAGGAATGATCTTCTATATAGAAGGTAGCACTCCCTTTTGTAACAAATAGAAACTCGATTTCTCCATGCCAATGCAAATATAAAGAATTAGCACTTTTTTTTGAAATATAGTTATAATGAATGAATATAGGAAGGTCTAATGTTCCATGGCTGACTTTTTCCTTTAATAATTTTTTGTCTTTCATATTATCCTCACTTTGCTTAGTTTGGTTTATTTTATTTTACATTAGTACGTTGGTAATCTTTATTCTATATCTTTGTCATATTTCAAACCATATCAAAATAGTATCATAATATAGTAGTATTGTTCAAGTATTATCAAAATTATATAACTATAATGAATGTAATACAAAGTTTATCAAAGGAGGATTTTATGTATTTTACAAATTGTAATGGAAAACTTATAGGTAAGTATGAAAATGAAACATTAGTTATTGAAGCTTGGGGTAATAATGCATTAAGAGTTAGGGATACTTGGTATCCAGAGATTAATAATCAAGATTGGGCACTTGAATATGTTGAAACAAACAACAGTGTCATAACAATTGAAAATGAAAAAGCAACTATTAAAAATGGAAAAATTAGAGCAGAAGTAACGAATTTTGGTCATATAACATTTTATAAAGATGAAAAGATTATTTTGAAGGAATTTTACAGAGCATTTGGTGCAAGTCAACCACATAGCCCTTCGATGAAGATTATGGCAAGAGAATTTGTCCCAGTATATGGCGGAGATTATTCAGTTAATCTTAGATTTGAAAGCAATGACGATGAAAAAATATTTGGTTTAGGACAGTATCAACAGCCATATTTAAATCTTAAGGGATGCGTTTTAGAATTAGCACAACGTAATTCACAAATAACAATTCCATTTGCACTTTCAAGTTTAGGATATGGATTTTTATGGAATAATCCTGCTATTGGGGAAGTTTCTTTCGGTAAAAATATAACACAATGGCAAGCAAATGTAACAGAACAAATTGACTATTGGATAACAGCAGATGATACACCAAAAGAGATAATAAAAAATTATACAGCGGTTACAGGTAGAGCACCTATGATTCCAGAAAATGTATTAGGTTTATGGCAATGTAAATTAAGATACAGAACACAGGATGAAGTTTTAGAAGTTGCAAGAGAGTATAAAAAAAGAGGGATCCCATTAGATGTTATAGTAATAGACTTTTTCCATTGGATTAGACAAGGAGATTGGAGCTTTGACCCAAAATATTGGCCAGATCCTAAAGCTATGGTTGATGAATTAAAAGCAATGGGTACTAGATGCATGATATCTGTTTGGCCTACAGTTGATAGGCAGAGTGTTAACTTTGAAGAAATGCGTGAAAAGGGTTTGCTCATAAGAACAGAAAGAGGTTCAAGACAAACATTTGATTTCTTAGGCGATACTGTAATTTATGATGCAACTAACAAAGAAGCTAGAGATTTTATATGGGAAAAATGTGAGAAAAACTATTATGACTATGGTATAGATTTGTTTTGGTTAGATGAAGCAGAACCAGAGTTTTCCGCTTATGACTTTGAACATTTTAGATATCATTTAGGACCAAATATAAAAGTTGGAAATATATATCCTAAACTTCATGCAAAAGCATTTTATGATGGAATGATTAATAATGGAAGAGAAGATATATGCAATCTTTTAAGATGTGCTTGGGTAGGAAGTCAAAAATATGCGGCGCTTGTGTGGTCGGGAGATGTATATGGTAATTTTGACTCTTTACGAGATCAGTTTGCAGCGGGATTAAATATTGGACTAACGGGTATTCCTTGGTGGGTTTCTGATACAGGAGGATTTTTTGGAGAAGTAACGACACCTTGGTTTAAGGAACTACTAATTAGATGGTTCCAATTTTCAGCTTTTTGTCCAGTACTTAGAATGCATGGAGACAGAGGTCCGCATACAATACCACCATTAGAAGAAAATACATTTGTTGGCGGAGGATTTTGTTTTACGGGACTACCAAATGAACTTTGGAGTTATGGAGAAGAAGCTTATGAAATAATGAAAAAGTACTTAGATATAAGATTAAGTATGAAAGATTATATTATAGAAGTAATGGAAGAAGCAAAAGAGAATGGTTCACCAGTAATTAGAACAATGTTTTATGAATTCCCTGAAGATAAAAAGTGCTGGGAAGTTAAAGAACAGTATATGTTTGGACCAAATTATCTAGTTGCCCCAGTACTATATGAAGGTGCAATAACAAAAGAAGTATATCTTCCAAAAGGAAGTTGGAAAGACATACATACAAATGTTGTTTACCAAGGAGAAACTACAATTATAGTAGATGCACCACTTGAAATCATACCAGTATTTTTAAAAGTCTAAAAATACCTATTATCAATTGAATTAGAAACGAAAGTGAGAATAAGAAAGTGAGAATAAGA
>CAZIGN010000006.1:0-33482 GCA_964538805.1 uncultured Lachnospiraceae bacterium | reverse complement strand
ACCTATTATCAATTGAATTAGAAACGAAAGTGAGAATAAGAAAGTGAGAATAAGAAAGTGAGAATAAGACTATGACAAAAAACATAAATATTATAAAAAATATGGCAAGCGTTAAATTAGGTATTGTAGCAGTAAGTAGAGATTGTTTTCCAAAGAGTCTATCTGAAAAAAGAAGAGTAAATGTAGTGAAAGCATTTATGGGAATAAGTCAAGAAGATATAGATAATTGCAGTCTTTATGAATCTGAAATTGTTGTCGAGAGTGAAACTGATATGCTAAACGCAATTGAAGATGTAAGAAAGCAAAATTGCAATGCACTAGTTGTATATCTTGGTAATTTTGGGCCAGAAACTGCAGAAACACTACTTTGCAAATATTTTGATGGTCCAGTTATGTATGTAGCAGCTGCGGAAGAAAAAGGCGATGATTTAATACAAGGTAGAGGTGATGCTTATTGTGGAATGTTAAATGCAAGCTATAACTTAAAACTTCGTAATCTAAAAGCTTATATCCCAGAATATCCTGTAGGAGATGCTTATGAAGTGGCGACTATGATGAAAGAATTTGTAGATGTGGCTAGAGCAGTAATAAGTGTTAAAAATCTAAAAATAATCAGTTTTGGTCCTAGACCACAAGACTTTCTTGCTTGTAATGCTCCTATACTACAACTTTATAATCTAGGAGTAGAGATAGAGGAAAACTCAGAACTTGATCTTTTTGAAGCTTATAATAAACATTTAGATGATAATAGAATTGATGAAGTAGTAAAGAGTATGGAAGAAGAACTAGGAGAAGGTAACAAAAAGCCAGAAATTTTAAGAAAACTAGCAGCTTATGAGTTGACGTTATTAGACTGGATAGATACTCATAAAGGCTCAAGAAAATATGTTGCAATAGCTGGAAAATGTTGGCCAGCATTTCAAACTCAATTTGGCTTTGTACCTTGTTATGTTAATAGTAGATTAACGGCTATGGGAATACCAGTCTCTTGTGAAGTTGATATATACGGGGCACTAAGTGAATATATTGGTACAGTTATTTCAAATGATACTGTAACTTTGCTTGATATTAATAACTCTGTGCCAAAAGATATGTATGAAGAAGAGATAAAAAATATATTTGATTATAGTTTACAAGATACATTTATGGCATTTCACTGTGGAAATACGTCAGCTAGTAAATTGACTTCATGCGAAATGAAAAACCAGATGATTATGGCAAGAAGTTTGCCTAAAGAAGTAACTTTAGGGACTCTTGAAGGTGATATAATTCCTGGAGAGGTAACAATATTTAGATTGCAAAGCACAACAGACACTACTCTTAGAGCCTATATTGCACAAGGGGAGGTATTGCCTGTAAAAACCCGCTCTTTTGGAGCAATTGGTGTGTTTGCAATAAAAGAAATGGGTAGGTTTTATAGACATGTATTAATTGAAAAGAATTATCCACATCACGCTGCAATTACATTTGGACATTTTGGGAAAAGCATTTATGAAGTATTTAAGTTTTTAGGTGTAAATGTAGATGAGATAGATTATAATCAACCTAAGAGTAATCTTTATAAAGGAGAAAATCCTTTTATATAATATATGGAGGAAAACAAAAAAATGACTACAAATTATTATATTGGAATAGATCTTGGAACATCTGCAGTCAAGCTACTTTTAATGAATGCAAAAGGAGAAGTTGTAGATATTGTAGCAAAAGAATATCCAATCTATTATCCAAAACACGGTTACTCCGAACAAGATCCAAACGATTGGCTACAAGCGGTTGTTTGTGGAATTAAAGAATTAATCAAAGGTGTTGATAGTAACTTGCTAAAAGGAATAAGTATAGCAGGGCAAATGCATGGATTAGTTATTCTTGATGAACATGATGAGGTGATAAGAAATGCTATTTTGTGGAATGACAATAGAAGCACTAAGCAAGTATCATATCTTAATGAAAAAATAGGAAAAAATATTATTTCAAATTACACAGGGAATATAGCCTTTGCAGGATTTAGCGCGCCTAAAATACTTTGGTTAAAAGAAAATGAACCGAAAAATTTTGCAAAGATTAAAAAGATAATGCTTCCTAAAGACTATATAATTTATAAGTTGTCGGGAGAATTTGCAACCGATGTATCGGATGTATCGGGAATGCTTTTGTTTGATGTTAAAAACAGATGTTATTCTAAAGAAATGCTAGATATTTGTAGTATAAATGAGTCTTTGCTACCTAAAGTATACGAAAGTTATGAAAAAGTAGGAGAGATTAAGGATAGTATTAAGGAAGAACTAGGAATAAAGGGTAATGTTATAATAGGCGCAGGCGCAGGAGATAATGCGGCTGCAGCAATAGGAACTGGAACTGTTGGTGAAAACAAATGTAACATTTCTCTTGGAACTAGTGGAACTGTATTTATATCTAGCGGGGAGTTTAGAGTTGACTCTTTTAACTCTTTGCATAGTTTTTTGCATGCAGATGGGAAATATCATTTATTAGGTTGCATTTTAAGTGCTGCTTCTTGCAATAAATGGTGGATGGATGATATACTAAAAACTAATGAATATGAAAAAGAGCAAAAAGACATAACTATCCTTGCGGGTAATGAAGTTTTTTTCTTGCCTTATTTAATGGGAGAGCGTTCACCACACAACGATTCTAATATCAGAGGAGCATTTTTAGGACTATCTATGGACACTAGTAGAGAAGTAATGACAAAAGCGGTCTTAGAGGGTGTTTGTTTTGCTATTAGAGATTCTATAGAAGTTGCAAAATCATTAGGTATTAGATTAAACACTGCAAGAATTTGTGGTGGTGGAGCTAAGAGCATTTTGTGGAAAAACTTATTATCTAATATAATTGACCTTACTTTAGAAACAATTGAAGTTGAAGAAGGCCCTGCATATGGAGCGGCTATATTAGCAGCAGTTGCGAACAAAGAATATGATAGTGTTAAAGAAGCAGTGTCATATATAATAAAACTTAAAGAAGTTATAAAACCTGACAAAGCTTTGGTTTTAGAATATAATAAAAAATATGAAAAATTTAAAAAGATTTATCCTGCACTAAGAGGCGTACTTGACTGAAGCGTCTAAAAATATTTAAAGGAAGTCTATAATAAAGACTAGGGTATATTAATGAAAGAAAATACTATTCTTAAAAACAAGTTTTATCTTTATCTAACTAATTTTTTTGCTGGAATGTCTATCATGGCAGTAGAATTAGCAGCTAGCAGATTGTTAGCGCCATATTTTTCTTCGTCACAGATAGTATGGACAATAATAATAGGAACGATAATGATAGCTCTTGCGCTAGGTAATATTTATGGTGGAAGAAGTGCAGATAAGGATCCAAATCCTGACAGAATGTACATGAGGCTTATAATAGCAGGTATATGGATAGCCGCAATTCCTGTTTTTGGAAAGTATATTATCTTATTAATATCAGGAATACTTGTATTTACAATAAATACAAACATTTTAACAATAGCTGCTTTTATTGTTTGTATAGTAATATTTGCATTTCCATTATTCTTATTAGGAACAGTTACACCATCTCTTATTAAATATACTGTAGAAAGTTTAAAGGATAATGGAAAAACAGTAGGCCTACTAGGTGCATCAAATACAATTGGTTGCATATTAGGAACATTTTTACCAACATTTGTAACTATTCCAGCAGTTGGAACATCTATTACGTTTTTGATATTTTCTGGTGTTTTACTACTTTTAAGTTTTGTATATTTTATTGCAAACAAGACAAAAAAAGTAAAATGCATAGTAGCAGCAGCATTATTTATTATATTTTCTTTTTTGGGAAACAATGATAGTTTTGCCTTTTGGGAAAAGAATCTTACGTATGAAGGTGAATCAATATATAATTATTTACAAGTTAAAGAAGATGAAAATAAAGTATATTTGTCTACAAATGTTTTGTTTGGAGTTCAATCAGTATTAGTTAAAGACGGTAGTCTTACAGGAATGTATTATGATTATGCAATGGCAGCTCCTTTAATGCAAAGTATCAATAAAGATTTATCAAAGACTAAACTTTTGATACTTGGTATGGGTTCTGGTACATATGCAAAACAATGTATTAATTACCTAGACATAAAAGATATAACAGGAGTGGAAATTGACCAAAAAATTACAGACTTAGCTAATAAGTATTTTGAATTACCAAAAGAAGTTAAGGTTGCAACTTATGACGCTAGGGCTTATTTATATGCCGATGACAACGCTTATGATATAATAATGGTTGATGCGTATCAAGATATTACGATACCCTTTCAAATGTCTTCAGTCGAGTTTTTTATGATTGTAAAGGATAAGCTTAAAAAAGATGGAATAATGGTGGTTAACATGAATATGCATACTAATACACCTAAAAATATCAATGAATATTTATCTGATACTATTGCAAGCGTATTTTCAGAAGTTTATATAGTCGATGTAGAAGGATCCACAAATAGACTCTTGTTTGCGAGTCTTAATGATGAAATTGTTGATAATTTTGAGAATAATATAGATTATATAAAAGATTATAGTCTTAAAAGCCACATGGAAAGTGTTTTGAAGAATATAGAACCTTATAAGAGTGGAGAGTTGTTACTTACGGATGATAAAGCACCAGTTGAAGTGTTAGGAATAAAGGTAATAGATGAAATAATTAGAAAAGAAGTTGTATATTATAAAGAAGTCTTAAAAACAAAAGGAATAAAGGGTCTTCTAGAGTAAAATCTTCTATTGACTTGCCTTTGTTATATATGTTATACTTTGAAACGGTAACATTTAACTAACCTATACTAGGTGATAGGAGACTCCGACCGCCACTTAAGTATTAGGTATAACACAATTAGGAGGAATTATAATGATTTCACAAGAAAAGAAAGCCGAGATTATCAAAGCTTACGGAAGAAAACCAGAAGATACTGGTTCACCAGAAGTACAAATTGCTATATTAACTGAAAGAATTGCTGAACTTACAGAACATCTTAAAGTTAATAAGAAGGATCACCATTCAAGAAGAGGACTTCTTAAAATGGTAGGACAAAGAAGAGGTTTACTTGCTTATCTTAAAAAGACAAATATTGATGGATACCGTGAACTTATCGCTCGTTTAGGAATCAGAAAGTAATATTGTAACGACAAAGTTTTTTTGTTGTTAATTTTTTAGGGACTGGATATCCGGTCCCTAATATTGTATGAATGGTAGAAGATGCTTTCCGAGACCACTGAAAAGAATACATGTATATAATAATACAAGCATGTGCTTTTTTCAGTGTTTTCGGTGTCTTCTACAAACTTAATCGGAAAGATAATGTAATAATCAAAACCCCAGAAACATATCTTTCTTTTTTACTGGGTAGTACCTAATTGGTACAGAAGGGATTTAGTATGTATAAGAGTTATAGTATGGAACTTGCTGGTAGAACTTTAAAAGTTGATGTAGACAGAGTATGTGCACAAGCTAACGGTGCAGTATTAATGCATTATGGAGATACTGTTGTATTATCAGCAGCGACTGCTTCAGAAAAACCAAGAGAAGGAATAGACTTCTTCCCACTTAGTGTAGAATATGAAGAAAAATTATATGCAGTTGGTAAGATACCAGGTGGATTTAACAAAAGAGAAGGAAGAGCTTCTGAGAATTCAGTTCTTACTTCAAGAGTAATTGATCGTCCAATGAGACCATTGTTTCCAAAAGATTATAGAAATGATGTTACATTAAACAACCTAGTAATGTCAGTAGATCCAGATTGTTCACCAGAACTTACAGCTATGTTAGGATCTGCAATTGCTACATCAATTTCAGATATTCCATTTGATGGACCTACAGCTACAACTCAAGTTGGTCTTGTTAATGGTGAATTAGTGTTTAATCCTAAAGCTGACGAAAAAGCTGCTTCAGATCTTCAGTTAACTGTTGCATCTACTAGAGAAAAGATTATAATGATCGAAGCTGGTGCTAATGAAGTTCCAGAAGATAAAATGCTTGAAGCTATATTTGCAGCACATGATATGAATAAAAAGGTAATTGAATTTATTGATACTATCGTTGCAGAATGTGGTAAAGAAAAGCATTCATATACTAGCTGTGCTGTTCCTAATGAATTGTTTGAAGCAATGAAGGCTATTGTTACACCAGAAGAGATGGAAGTAGCTGTATTTACTGATGAAAAGCAAGTTAGAGAAGAAAATATCAGAGTTATTAAAGCGAAGTTCCTTGAAGCATTTGCAGAGAATTCTGAATGGTTATCAGTTCTTGAAGAGGCAATGTATCAATATCAGAAAAAGACTGTAAGAAAGATGATTTTAAAAGATCACAAAAGACCTGATGGTAGAGCTTTAACAGATATTAGAACACTTAAAGGAGAAATTGATATTATTCCTAGAGTACATGGTTCTGGTATGTTTACTAGAGGACAAACTCAGATTCTTACAATAACTACATTAGCTCCGTTATCTGAAGCTCAAAGAATTGATGGATTAGATGAAGCAGAAAAATCAAAAAGATATATGCATCATTATAACTTCCCTTCTTATTCAGTTGGTGAAACTAGACCATCTAGAGGACCTGGAAGAAGAGAAATTGGACATGGATCTTTAGCAGAAAAGGCTTTAATTCCTGTACTTCCTAGTGAATCAGAATTCCCATATGCTATCCGTACAGTATCAGAAACAATGGAATCTAATGGTTCTACATCTCAAGCAAGTGTTTGTGCATCTACACTTTCACTTATGGCAGCTGGCGTACCAATCAAAAAACAAGTTGCTGGTATATCTGCAGGACTAGTAACAGGCGATACTGATGATGACTATGTAGTATTAACAGATATTCAAGGTCTAGAAGATTTCTTTGGAGATATGGACTTTAAAGTTGCTGGAACACATGATGGTATAACTGCTATCCAAATGGATATCAAGATTCATGGTTTAACAGATAATATTATAAGAGAAGCGATAAAAGTTACAAAAGAAGCTAGAGAAACTATTATTAATGATACATTAACACCTACTATAGCAAAACCAAGAGAAGAAGTAGGACAATATGCTCCAAAGATAATCCAAATCAAGATTGATCCAGCTAAGATTGGTGAAGTTGTTGGACAAAGAGGTAAGGTTATTAATGCTATTATAGAACAAACAGGCGTTAAGATTGATATTACAGACGAAGGTGCAGTATCAGTTTGTGGTGTTGATAAAGAAGCAATGTCTAAAGCACTTAAGATGATAGAAACAATAGTAGCTGATTTTGAAGAAGGACAAATCTTTGAAGGAAAAGTTACAAGCATTAAAGACTTTGGTGCATTTGTTGAATTTGCTCCTGGAAAAGAAGGAATGGTTCACATCTCAAAAATTTCTAATGAAAGAGTTAACAAAGTAGAAGATGTATTATCAATCGGAGAAGTTGTTAAAGTTGTATGCCTTGGAAAAGATAAGATGGGAAGAATCAGCTTTAGTATCAAAGACGTAAAATAATAAACATTTAAAAAACACCACGATAAAGTGGTGTTTTTTTTAGATTTTTGTTCTATTAAGTTGTTTGACTTATAATATTATTTGTTATAAAATACTATTCTATAAAGCAATAAAATAAGATATTAACAAAAGATTAAGCATAATTATAAAATGTAAGTAGATCTGGTTTTTTTACTAAAACCATAATAAGAAAGGTAGGAAATTTATGAAAAGACATATTGAAACATCTTGCGTTCAAGCAGGATATTCACCAAAAAAAGGAGAGCCAAGAGTTCTTCCAATTATACAAAGTACAACATTTAAGTACGATACAAGTGAGCAGATGGGAAGATTGTTTGATTTAGAAGATGCGGGATATTTTTACACTAGACTTCAAAATCCTACAAATGATGCAGTAGCAGCAAAGATTACTGAACTTGAAGGTGGAGCAGCAGGAATGCTTACATCATCAGGCCAAGCTGCTAATTTTTATGCTATTTTCAATATTTGCGAAGCGGGTGACCATGTTGTAACATCGGCTTCTTTATATGGTGGTACTTATAATTTGTTTAAAGTAACACTAAAAAAACTTGGAATAGAATTCAGTTTTGTTGATCCAGATGCAAGTGAAGAAGAGATTAACAAGGCATTTAGACCTAATACAAAAGCTTTATTTGCTGAAACTATTGCTAATCCTGCAATGATAGTTCTAGATATTGAAAAGTTTGCTAAAATTGCTCATTCTAATGGTGTACCGCTTATTATGGATAATACTTTTGCAACTCCTATTAACTGCAGACCATTTGAATGGGGTTGCGATATAGTAACTCATTCTACAACAAAGTATATGGATGGACATGCTACTAGTGTTGGAGGTTGTATTGTGGACAGTGGTAATTTTGATTGGCTAGCTTATGGTGATAAGTTTAAAGGACTTACTACACCAGATGATTCATATCATGGAATAACTTATGCAAAGAAGTTTGGTAAAGGTGCATATATAACTAAAGCTACAGTTCAACTTATGAGAGATTTAGGTTCAATCCAAGCTCCTATGAATGCATTTCTAGTCAACATTGGACTTGAAACACTTCATTTAAGAGTTCCAAGACATTGTGAAAATGCTTTAAAGGTAGCAAAGTTTTTAGAATCTAATGAGAATGTAGCTTGGGTTAATTATCCAGGATTAGAATCAAGTAAATATTATGAAAGAGCTAAAAAGTATATGCCTAATGGTACATGTGGAGTAGTAGCATTTGCACTTAAAGGAGACAGAAAGAGAGCCGAAAAATTCATGGATTCTTTGGAATTAGCAGCTATTGTAACACATGTAGCTGATAGCAGAACTTGTGTGCTACATCCTGCATCTCATACTCATAGACAATTAAGTGACGAGCAGTTAAAAGAAGCTGGGGTTGATCCTGATTTAATAAGATTATCAGTGGGAATTGAAAATGCGGATGATATTATTGATGATATTAAAAATGCCTTAACCAAATAGGGTAATATTTTATGAAAGGTAAGGTTATAACATGAGCTTTATATCTATGAAGAATGTTGTAAAAGAATATAAAATCGGAGAAGTAACTATAAAAGCTTTGCAAGGCATAGACCTAGAGATAAATGAAGGTGAATTTGTTGTTATAGTAGGAGCTAGTGGAGCTGGTAAAACCACAGTATTAAACATATTAGGTGGAATGGATAGGTTAACAACTGGTGAAGTTATAGTTGATAATGTAGATATAGGTAAGTTTAATCATAAAAAGCTTACTAATTATAGAAGAAATGATATTGGTTTTGTTTTTCAATTCTATAATCTTATACAAAACCTAACAGCTATTGAGAATGTTGAACTAGCAAATCAAATAACTAAAGATCCGCTAGATGCTAATCTAGTAATAGAAGAAGTAGGGCTTTTAGAAAGAGCATTTAACTTTCCTACTCAATTATCTGGTGGAGAACAACAAAGAGTCGCAATAGCAAGAGCGCTTGCTAAGAATCCAAAGCTTCTTCTATGTGACGAACCAACAGGAGCACTAGATTATAATACAGGAAAAGCAATTCTTAAATTACTTCAAGATACTTGTAGACAAAAGAATATGACAGTAGTTGTTATTACACATAATCAGGCAATTGCACCTATGGCAGATCGTCTTATAAAGATAAAAAATGGCCTAGTAAGTAGTAATGTAATAAATGATAATCCTATATCCGTAGATCAGATTGAGTGGTAAGATATATGAAGATAAGTATTAGTAAAAAAGCAGCTAAAAAAGACTTTGTTGTCGAGATAAAAAGAACTTTTAGTAGATTTGTTTCTATTCTACTGATTGTAGCACTTGGAGTAGCATTTTATACAGGAGTAAGGTCTACCGAAGAAGATATGATATTATCAGGTGATAGTATGTATAAAGAAGGTAAACTATTAGATGTTAGGATTGTAGGTAAAGATGCCATAACAAAAGACGATATTTCTGATGTTTTGAAAGTATCTGATGTAAAAGCTGCTATAGGAATAAAATATCTCGATGTTTTAAGTCAGGCGAGTGATAAACAAGATGTTATTAAGCTGGTTTCTTACAGTGAAGATATTAATGTTGTAAGTTTAAAACAAGGAAGAAAACCATTAGCGGATAATGAATGTATAGTGGATGAGAATTATTTTTTGATGAATGATTTAAAATTAAATCAAGTGATCAAGTTTTCTTCTGGAACAAAAAAGGCGTTGACTACAAACTTAAAGAATGAAGAATTCAAGATAGTAGGTGTATTTGTAAGTCCTTATTATATGACGCATGAACTAGGAGTTTCTAAAATTGGGACAGGCTCAGTTAATGCTGTTGCATATATATATGAAGATAACTTTTTGCAACCATTTTATAATGAGATTCATGTTAATGCTACAAAGAGCAATGATTATATAAGTTATTCAGATGACTATATTGAATACACCAAAAAAGTTATAAATAATATAAAAGATGAAATAGATAAAGACAGGTTTTTGGTATATGGTAGAGAAAGTTTGCCTTCATATAATTCATTTGAAATGGATGCAAAAAGGATTGGTGATATAGGAAAAGTTGTACCTTTATTATTTTTTATAGTAGCAGCATTAGTATCGCTGACTACAATGACTAGAATGGTGCAAGAGCATCGCCTTGATATAGGTACTTATAAAGCACTTGGGTATGGTAACAATACCATTGCAGCAAAATATCTTTTATATGGCTTATTAGCATCTTTATCAGGTGGAATAATTGGGGGCTTGATAGGAAGTCAGATATTTCCTTATATTATAATCAACTCTTATAAGATGATGTATTTTTCAATACAAGAAATATTGACACCTATAGTTTTGACACATTTTCTAGTAGCCTTATTAATGGCTGTGTTAAGTGTTGGAGTTGCAACTTATTTTTCTTGCTATAAGGAACTAAGAGAAGTGGCAGCATCTCTAATGAGACCTGAACCACCCAAAAAGAATAGAAAATTAGTATTAGAAAGAATTCCTTTTATATGGAAAAGGTTTAATTTCAATCAAAAATCTACTATAAGGAATTTATTTAGATATAAAAAAAGAGTAATAATGACACTTTTTGGAATTAGCGGAAGTATGGGTCTTATTATTATCGGATTTGGAATAAAGGATTCGATTGCTTCAATAGTAGATGTACAGTATAAACAACTACATCAATATGGTGCGGTTGTTAACCTTGATTATAATGCTAAAGAAGAAGACTTAACAAAAATGTATAACTTTTTAGAAGAAAATGATACAGAATATTTAAAAACCTCTGTAGAAAGCGTTGGAGTGTCAAAAGAAGCTAAAAATCCTGATGATGAATTCGAAGACTCTAATCTTTTTGTTGCAGACAAAAACATGAAGTTAGATGAATACATTTTACTTAGGGATATGGATACCAAAAAAGCTTTTGAGTTAAATGATAATGAAGTTATAATAACAAAAAAGTTGTCAAAAATACTTAAGATTGAAAAAGGCGATTTTATAAAGCTTAAGAATAATAAAGATGAGATGGTTAATGTAAAAGTAAGTGCCGTATCAGAAAATTATGTATATCATTATGTATTTATGACAGAGAGTATGTATGAGAATTTATTTAAAAGAGAAGTTGTTTTTAACCAGATTTTAATAGAGAACAAGGAATTAACTGATAAGCAAAAAGATTATATAACAAAAGAATTTGTAAAAATGGATGCTATTGGCGGTGCATACATGATAGACGATATGAAAGAAAAGTTTAATGATATGTTAGAAGGATTAGATATAATAATTCTTGTACTTGTAATATCGGCAGGTGGTCTTGCATTTATTGTTTTATATAATCTGAATAATATTAATATAAGCGAAAGAATCAGAGAACTAGCAACTCTAAAAGTTCTAGGTTTTTACGATAAAGAAGTATCAATGTACATATATAGAGAAAACATTATTATTACAATAGTTGGCATTGTTATCGGAGTGTTTGTTGGGTCTTATTTGCATGGTTTTATAATAGAAACTGTTGAAATGGATATGGTAATGTTTGGAAGAGATGTTTCTTTTTTAAGTTTCTTATATAGTGGATTAATTACTCTTGTCTTTACAATAATAATTAATATAACAATGCATTTTAAATTAAAAAAGATAGATATGACAACTTCATTAAAGAGTGTAGAATAAGAAAAAAGTTTTTAATAATAATGATTTTTTAAATTTAAAATATAGAATTGGAGAATAATATGAGATTTAGACCTTGTATAGATATTCATGATGGAAGAGTAAAGCAGATTGTAGGTGGGAGTTTATTTGATAACGATAAAAACATCCTAAAAGAAAACTTTGTATCTACACAAGATGCCTCGTTTTATGCTAATCTTTATAAAAACAACAATCTATCAGGTGGTCATATTATTATTCTTAACAAAAAAGACACCAAAGAATATGAGATGAGTATAAGACAAGCAAAACTAGCTTTATCTACTTATAAAGACAATTTGCAAATTGGTGGTGGAATTGATGACACTAACGCAAAGATGTTTCTAGATATGGGTGCTAGTCATGTTATAGTAACCTCGTTTGTCTTTAAAAACGGAGAAATAAATTATGACAATTTAGAAAAACTAAAAAACATAGTTGGCAAAAAAAATCTTGTTTTAGACCTTAGCTGTAGAAAAAAAGATGATAATTACTATATAGTAACTGACAGATGGCAAAACTATACAGCAGAAATATTAAGTGAAGAATTAATAGAAAAGCTAAAAAAATATTGTGATGAATTTTTAATTCATGCTGTTGATGTAGAAGGCAAAGCAAGAGGTATTGAAAAAGATGTTGTTAGAATCCTTAGCAAAGTAGATGGTTTTCCAATTACTTATGCTGGAGGAATAGCCTCTTTTGAAGATCTTAACGAGCTTAAAACAATCGGCAAAGAAAAGCTTGATTTTACTGTTGGAAGTGCTCTTGATATATTTGGCGGTAAGATGGAATTTGATAAAGTTGTAAAATTCATATAAAAAAAGTAACTTTTTGATTATTTAGATTGATCAAAAAGTTACTTTTTTATGTTTTAATATATAAGATAATTGCTTATTATAGGGTTTAAAAAGGTTGCCTTAGCAGTTTGTTTTCCCCACCAACCGCCATCGCTAGTAACTTCTTTTATATATGAGCGAATTGTACTTGCTTTATCGTTTTCTATATATAAAGAATCTTTGTTTGAATCTTTTGCAAATACGCAAACTACGTTGTTTGAAAGATTATTAAAGTCACTGTTATTAATGGAAACAGTAGTTGAATTAGATAAAAGTGATACTTCTTTTGAAAAAGTTCCATTGATTTGTAAGATTGCATTTTTTATAAGAGAATCATTTGAAACAATTCTAAAAGTGGTAGTGGCTTCATCTTTTGATATCAATTCTACTTTTATCAAATCTGATTTTTTGTAATAACCAAGGGAATTTTTAAAAGTTTCAAAATCAACAAATTGTTCGTCTAACCAAGAAACTCTGGTGTTTATAAAGCTTTCAAGTGAATTCATAGCATCCATAAAATATTCACCATCATATTTATTGTAAGTGTTCCCCCACCTTGCATCATTTTTGGCTGCAGCTTCTTTCATATAAGTGATATGTGTATCAAGAACGCCACCTTCTTTAATTATATCTTCAATTACAGTAGGTCTTATTTCTTGATATTTATCATATACTAATTTTAAAAAGTACGGATCTTTTATTAAATATCTATACCACTGAACGGATTGATAAAACTGTTCATTAGTAAAATATTCATTAGTTGTATGCCATTCATTTGGAATGTCTGTCATTATACCAAACATATTTTTATTACCAAAGGACCAGTCATAATCCCACACAGGACCCATATAAGCCAGACCATCTATATCTTTATACATAAATACGCTGTTTTTCATACTATCCCAGTTCATAGCAAATTCGGTTACTATAAAATATTCTACTAAAGAATCGATATCAAAAAAATCTGAATAATGTTTTCCATCATTTAAAGTATCTTCGTATTTATTCTCAGATTCTTCATATACCCAGCCTAAATCCCAATCAAAAAAACCAGGTTTTGCCTTATAGTGGGTATCGTTATTGTTGAAGGTGAAAGTATCGCTATGTAATGAATACTCGAAGGATTGAATGTACTTTTGGGCATAGTTGTAAAGAATTTTATTAGTTCCACCATATTCTGGTCTTGAAAAATAAATAGGTTGATTAAAAGCAGTTGTCATTTGAGATGGCATCTTTTCTCCTAAAGAGTAAAAGTCCATTTCTAATAAAAACCCTCCTGTTAAATCCTTTGGTATCTCAACATATTCAGAGATATTGTAGGACTTATTCTCGTAAGTAAAATTATATGGAGAAGTTAACCAAGAAAAATCTCTTTGCATTTTTTCTTCTAAATCAAGTGCCTTTTCAATCTTTTCATCTTTTTTTAAAGCGGAATAAATGCCTTGTGTTTCTATAATTTCTTTTGCAGCACTTTCTGCTAATTCTTCATAACTTAATATATTAACACGTTCTTCTTCAATCCTAACTTGTTCTGATAAAGTGTAAACTCCTTCATAAATACCATTTATAATAAGGACTACAGGAGCTGACTCGGTAGAATATTTCATACCTATAGAACTTGCAAAATCTTCTACTAATGAGTTTCTAAGTTGAGTGTGGTCAATATCATTTGCAAGTAGTACCCAGTGTTTGCTAAGTCCCATACCAAAAAGATCAGATTTGGTTTCTAGTTTTATTTTGTATGGTTTCTTAGGTCTGTTCCAAGTCGAATTACCTCTACCGCTAATCTCTACACTTCCTTGATAAAGAAAGTCTTTTTTATCAAATAAATCAAGATTAGACTGTGTTTTCATATAAGCATTTGTATAAACATCTTTGCTAGTTATAGCTTTGTTATCTTCAGTGTTAATATAGACAACTGGTAATTTGCTAATATAAGCAGTTGCACTAGCTTCATCATCTGTGGTTTTGACCGTTATTTTAATAGTAGACTCTAGATCTTTTTCACTAAGTAATAAGGTGTTTTTTGTTTCGTTTTCAATTAGTTTATTATCTCTATACCAAGAAATTTTATAGTTTTTATCACGAGATTTAATATCAGCTATTAGCTCTTTACCAATTGCAACACTTGAACTTTCAAATGTTATGCTAAAACTAGAAGAAGTGGATACGTAGTTTCCAATAACGAGTTTTGCAGGTGAATAATCAATGTTATTTTGTGGTGGTAAAGTAGAATTCTTATTTGTTTCTTTTGTTCCGATAAATAAAACAACTGACAGTAAAGATATAAGAAGTAATAAGGCGCCTCCTATTTTAAGAACTTTTTTGTTTTTCATAATGTTTCCTTTCGAAGTTTGTTTTTAATGTTTGTAAAATGATTTTTATAAAAATATAATTTGTAAGAATATATTTCGTGAAAATAGTTTAGTAATAAATATGGTTTGCTAGCAAAGTGTTTTGCTTACTTGTATTATATATATATTGTTTAGCGTTATTTAATCCAATGATATGAAGTGTGTCATAAGAGGAATTAGTATTTGCAATGTTTAGCGTAATAGTATTATTTGTCAATTGCAATCTTCCTAAAGATTTACCATTTTGAACAACTTCTACATACTTAACATTAGAATCAGTTGTAGTTATAGTAGCCTTTGTTTTATCTGAATTCACAGTCACTTTAATTTTGTTTGAAGGTAAGTAAACACCTGTTGAAACATTACTCTTTGCCAGTGAATTAATAAAACTATTTGTAGATGTAAACTGAGTTTCAAGCCATGAGTATCTAGTCTTTATGTAATTTTTTAGATTGTTAATATTTGTCAAATGATTATTAGGTCTATAATCATTAAAATTAGTTTTCATCCATAATTTGTCGTTTGCGCTAAGGGCAGTTGACATTAAAGATAATTCGCTATCAATTATTCCGTTTGTTTTTATAACATCATTGATTGCTAAGCTTGCTTTTTGTTTGTAATTTTCATAAACCTTTCCGAGAAAGTAAGGGTCTTTCATTAAATATAAATTCCATTGAACGGATTGATAATCCCATTCTCTTGTATAATATAATATGCTTGTATGCCATTGCTTTGCAGTTTCATTTGTTTGATATTCATTACTATATGGTGAGTTTAGTGTGTCTATAAAAAACATATTTGCATTACCAAAAGCCCAATCATAATCCCAAACAGGACCTATTTTGGCTTTCTTATCTATGTCCTTATATAAGAAGAAACTATTTTTCATACTATCCCAGTTCATAGAAAACTCACAGGTTAAAAAATTAGTAACTAATGAGTTCATATCAAAAAGATCCGAGTAGTGCAAGCCATTATAGCTTGATAAAGAAGTATCATTTGATAGGTTAACTGTTTTTTCATATACCTTTCGTCCATTAATATCATCATAAAAATCAAAATAATTAAGTGCCTGTACACTACTTGTGTTAAGTATAAAGTTTGGACTATGTAGTGAATACTCAAATGCTTGAATATAATTTTTAGCATAGTTTTTTAATACAGTAGCAGTATGAAGATTTTCAGGCTTGCTAAAATATAATGGAAGAGTATAGTTTGTCATCAAGGTTGCCCTTTGTTCTAGAGAGGCATAAAAATCCATTTCAGCTAAAAAACCACCTGTTGCAGAGGGAAGGGTTGTTCCTTGATCTAGATAAGTTGTAATGTTATAAGTAACAGATTTGTATGTAAACTTTTTAGTAGTAATCCAATTCATATTAAGAAGTAACAAGTCCTCAATTTCAGAATTAGTAGACTTGATTTTATCTTTGCTTAAACTGTTATCAGAACCTAATTTTTTACTAAGATTATCAGCTACTTCCTCAGCAATATCTTCCCAATCAAAGATATCGATTCTGCTACTGCCAATTCTTACATGTTCGCATAGCTGATAAACACCTTGATATTTTCCATTTAATATCAAAACAACATTTTTTGATTGCATTGACACTTCCATTCCTATTTTACTTGAAAAGTCGTTTACAATCTTATTTCTAAGCATTGAAGAATCTATATAATTTGCTAGGAGAACCCAATGTTTATTGCTTCCAAAACCAAATATGTCAGTTTTTTTATCTAACTTTAACTTGTAAGATAACTTGGGTAAAAGAGAAGTTGAATTGCCACGAACTCTTATATCTGTCTCGCCTGAATAAAAAGAAGAATCGGCACTTGCAATAACGGAAGCATCCTTATTAATATTTTCTTTTGTGTCTAAAAACAAAACAGGAAGTTTAGAACAGTAAAGAGTTTTTTCGAAATCTTTTTCTCCTGTTGTAGATACGATTACTTTTATAAACTTTTCTTCATCGTTGCTAGTAGGAGTGTAAGAATTTTTTGTGTTTGAAATCAACTTAGAATCAACATACCACTTATAAGTTGTAGAACTTTGCTTTGGTGGATTATTAATACTAACAGTTATAGTTTCGCTTGGTTTTGCATAGTTAACGGATAAAGAAACAAGATATTCCTTTATTATCGAAACATCATCTTTGTCTTGAATTGAGTTATTATCTTCTTTGTTTGAAGAGGTTTCAGGAATTGTAGTTAAAACTTCATTACCAGTAGAGGTTTCTTCGTTACTGGTTTTTTCATCTTCGTCTAAAGAAGCAGATTCAGATAAATTATCTGAAGAATTAGAACTTTCTTGTATTTGTTCTTGAGATTCAAAGTTTTTTGTTGTAGAATCATCTTTTAGAGTTGTATTAACAGACTTTTGCTTTTTAAAATAGGTGTTTGCAAATATAATTGCCAACATTATAGATAGGAAAGCTAGTACAAAAATAATTTGTTTGGAAAATTTTGTGATATAATGAAATATATTAGTAAACATAAGATAACCTATTATATATAAATCAATCTATTTATAAAGATTTATATAACCCTTTCTCACACATTACAAGCTAATTAGATATTTAATATATTATACAACATTTTGACAAAATTAAATATAATTATAATGCTAATAATTAGACAATAACCTATAAATAAAGAAAGGTTTTGACACAGATGAATAATGAAATTTATGAAGTTTTTGAATTATTGAAAGATAAAAAGTTTTCAAAACTTAGAACAATACTAGATGACATGAACCCAGCAGATATTGCCTGGCTTTTAAATGATGCAAGCAGAAAAGATACGTTAATTCTCTTTAGGCTTTTGTCTAAAGAACTTGCAGCAGAAACATTTACATATTTATCAAATGATATGCAACAACATTTAATAGAAGTTTTTAGTGATAATGAAGTTAAGGATGTACTAGATGAATTGTTTATGGATGATACTGTTGATCTTATAGAAGAGATGCCTGCTAATGTAGTAAACAAGATACTAAAAAATACAGACAATGATTCTAGAAAGATAATTAACGAACTATTGAATTATCCTAAGTATAGTGCTGGTAGCATTATGACTACTGAGTATGTTGCTCTTAAAAAAAGTATGAGCGTAGAAGAAGCTTTTGTTCATATTAAAGAAGTTGGTGTTAATAAAGAAACAATCTATAACTGTTATGTTATTGATAATAGAACACTAGTAGGTATGGTTTCTGCTAAAGATTTATTACTAGCTAATAGGCAAGATATGATTGCAGATATTATGATAACAAACGTAAAATCTGTAGACACTCATGATGATCAAGAAGAAGTAGCTAATATATTTACAAAATATGGATTTTTAGCTATGCCTGTAGTTGATAGAGAAAAAAGACTTGTAGGTATAATTACGTTTGATGATGTTTTAGATGTCATCCATGAAGAGGCGGAAGAAGATATTGAAAAGATGGCTGCGATTATAGCGACAGATACTTCTTATATGGAAACAAATGTTATTGATACCTGGAAAAAAAGAATTCCTTGGCTTTTAATACTTATGTTATCTGCCACATTTACAGGTCAGATTATTCAGGCTTTTGAAAATAGACTGGCTACACACATAGTTTTAACTGCGTTTATTCCAATGCTTATGGGTACTGGTGGTAATGCCGGTGGACAGGTCTCTGCAACAATAATAAGAGGACTATCAATGAATGAGATATTATATAAAGATATGCTAAGTATAATATGGAAAGAAATAAGAGTAGCTGTTTTATGTGGTGTGACTTTGGCTGTTTCTAACTTCTTTAAGATGTTAATAGTTGACAGAGTTGATGTTTCGGTGGCTCTAGTGGTTTGCATTACATTAGTTGCAGTAGTAATTGTAGCTAAGGTAGTGGGTTGCATATTGCCTGTGATTGCAAAAAGAATTGGTGTTGATCCTGCAGTAATGGCAAGCCCTTTTATTACTACTATTGTTGATGCGATATCTTTGCTTATTTATTTTGCAATAGCAGGAGTTTTACTTGGTGTATAAACTATAAAAACATAGTTAGTTAGTATTATAATAAATAAAATATAAATAAAATATAAATAAAAAATAAAATATGCACAGTTAAGAAACATTAATTGTTGCATATTTTTTGTTATAAAACAAAGAAATAAAAAAACAGAAAAAGTCAATTTTAAAACAGTATTCATCATTGAAGAAAAACTTAGAACTGGTTTATAATATTATTGTTCTTGATTATAAGCAATAGGAGGTAACAAGATGAAGAAAGCAGAATTAGTTATAGATAAAGATTTTATAATAGGTGAAGTTGACAAAAGAATTTATGGATCTTTCATAGAACATCTTGGTAGAGCCGTTTATGAGGGGATTTATCAACCTGAAAGTCCTTTTGCAGATGAGCAAGGATTAAGAAAAGATACACTTGATTTAGTTAAAGAATTAAAAGTTCCTGTTGTTAGATACCCAGGCGGTAATTTTGTTTCTGGTTATAACTGGGAAGATGGTGTTGGCCCTAAAGAAGACAGACCACAAAAGATTGATCTTGCGTGGCATGTTGTTGAGACAAATCAATTTGGACTTAACGAATTTGTAGATTGGGCAAAAAAAGCTGAAACAGAAGTAATGATGGCTGTTAATCTAGGTACTAGAGGAATTCAAGATGCACTAAATGTGCTAGAGTATTGTAATCTTGAAAAAGGTAGTTATTATTCTGACTTACGAAGAAAACATGGATATGAGAATCCGCATGACATAAAATTATGGTGCTTGGGCAATGAAATGGATGGACCTTGGCAGATAGGACATAAAACAGCCGATGAATATGGAAGACTTGCTTCTGAAACAGGAAGAGTAATGAAAAGTCTTGATCCATCAATTGAACTAGTAGCTTGTGGTAGCTCGTTTTTAACAATGCCAACATTTGCAAGTTGGGAAGCTACCGTATTAGATCATTGTTATGATGAAGTGGATTATTTATCATTACATCAATACTATGGAAACAGAAGCAATGATACAGCAGATTTTCTAGCATCTAATGTTGGAATGGATGATTTTATCTCATCAGTTGTTTCAATCTGTGATTATGTAAAAGCTAAAAAGAAATCAAAAAAGAAAATCAATCTATCATTTGATGAATGGAATGTTTGGTATCATTCAAATGAGGCAGACCAATTACTTGATAAGTGGGTGCAAAAACCACATCAACTTGAAGATATATATAACTTTGAAGATGCATTATTAGTGGGTAGTATGCTTATTACTATGCTAAGACATGCTGATAGAGTTAAGATTGCTTGTCTAGCCCAGCTAGTTAATGTTATAGCGCCTATTATGACTTCAGACACAGGAGCTTGGAGACAAACCATTTTTTATCCTTATATGCACGCAAGTGTATTTGGAATTGGTACTGTATTAAATACTATCGTTAAAGCACCAGTGTATGAATCTAAAACATATGGAACTGCTTCATATGTAGACAGTGTGATTATTAATAACGATGAGAAAAGTGAATTAACTATATTTGCAGTTAATAAGAATTTAGAAGAAGATATTGAGCTAACTTGTGATTTAAGACAATTTAGTGACTATAAAATAACTGAACATATCGTGCTTTCGCACAATGATATGAAAGCAGAAAACACAGAGGCTAATAAAGATAATGTTAAACCATTTGCCTCTAGCGCATCTAAGAATGATAAAGGTGCATTTACTACGGTCTTAACGAAGCATTCATGGAATGTTATTCGTTTGTCTAAATAGATTTACTCCTACATCCGTTTCCTATTATCAAAATAGAGAATAGTTCTTCCCGGGGCTATTCTCTATTTTTCTGTAATTTTCTATAAAACTAAAAACTAATTGAATTAATATAGGTTTTCTAGTAAAATAGGCAGAGGAATGTTTAAAATAAAAGAAAAGGAATAAGTGCATTAAAAAACAGTGTGGTTTTTGGTTATATAATGCATTAGGAAAAGACATGAATTTACTTGAAACAATAATACTAGGAGCATTACAAGGGGTAACTGAATTTCTACCTGTAAGTAGCTCGGGACATTTAGCGATTTTTAAAAACATATTTGGTCTTAGCGATATAGGAATTACTTATGATCTTTTATTACATTTAGGAACATTGGTAGCTGTCTTTATAGCTTTTTATAAAGATATATGGGAATTAATAATAAATGGATTTTCTTTACTTGCAGATATATTTAATAATTCATTTATATATGTTCAAAAGCTTTTTAATTTAAAGAAAGCAGAAACAAAAAAATATACTAATATTTTAGAAACACCTTATAAAAGATTCGTTTTATTAATAATAGTTTCAAGTGTACCTGCAGCAGTATTAGGCTTTATGTTTAAAGATATGGTAGAAGAGGCAGGAAAGACTTTGTTACTTCCTGGAATGTTTTTACTTATAACAGGAGTGATATTAATTATAGGAGACAAATCTAAAAAGGGAACTCTTGATGAGTCAAATACTAGTTTTAAAAAGTCAATCATCATTGGTTTTTTTCAAGCTTTTGCGATACTACCAGGAATATCTAGATCGGGATCGACAATAAGCGCGAGTCTTATTTGTGGCTTAGATAGAACTTTTGCAGTAAGGTATTCTTTTATTATGTCTATACCAGTTATTCTAGGTGCGGCCGTTTTTGATTTAAAAGACTTAGGTGCTGAAAAATTATCTCAAAATGAAATTTTATACTATGCAATTGGCACAGTAGTTGCTGCAATTGTGGGATATGCTTGTATAAAAGGAATGCTTAAAATAATTAAAAAGAAAAGTTTTGTATTTTTTGCATTTTATTGCTTTTTAGCAGGAAGTATTGCAATAATAGGACACTTTGTAATGTAAATGTTATAATACAAATGTTATAGTACAAATATTTCACAATAATAAAAATAATATGGTTTAAGGAGGAAGAGTTTTGGCTAACACTAAAAAGAAAAAATCAACACAAAGTAACAAGAATAACAATAAAAACAACACGAAGAAAACAACAAAAAAAACAAGCAAAGCTAAGACTGATTCTTCAAATAATATAGAAGACAATAAGCATAAAAACCTTATTAATGAGGTGAAATTATTGGCTTTTATAGCAATAAGTTTAATATTGTTTCTGAGTAATTTTAATCTATTATCACCAGTTGGAGATTATCTATCATATTTTATGTTTGGATTATCTGGATTTTTAGCATACATATTACCAATAGTTATATTTGCAGCCGTAATGCTTTATCTTGCTAATAAAGATAACAACAAGATTATATTAAAGATTATAAGCATAATAACTTTATTTCTAGTACTAACTTCGCTATTAGAGATGTTTACGGTAGGCTTTGAACCAAGCAATTCATTTGGAGAGTTTTATTTTAACAGTGCGGACAAAAAAGTTGGTGGTGGAATAATAGGAGCTGTTTTATTAAAGTTGCTTGGAATGCCACTAGGACAAATTGGAACATATATAGTTATAATGCTTTTGTTTATTATATCGTTAGTGCTTTTAACTGAAAAATCATTTCTTGGTGGAGTGAAAAAAGGAAGCAAAAAAGTATATGAGAATGTTTCGGAAGATTTAAACAAAATCAAAGAAAACAAAAACAACAAATATAAAAAGATGAGAATGGATAAAAAGGTAAAAGGTGTAGTGGTTTTAAAACTCGAAGATACATCAAAAGAAGATGAACAATTGCATGAGATTACACCTGAATACTTTAAAGATAAAGTAATAAAAGACGAAGTTGAAAAAGTTAATATTGATGAAATGAAAGATATAGATCAACTAGAAGTATACAAAGGGCATGTTGAATTGCCAAAAAATATGGAAAATAATATTGCTTCGAAGGTTAATTATATATTAGAACAGGATTCTTCTACAAAAGAAGAAAACAGTATTGATGAAGAAGGTTTCTTTAAACCAAAAGAAAAGATTGAAGTTAGTAAATCGGCTATAAATGAGATGAATAGAAGACCATTTATGGGAAATGGTTCAAAAAACAAAGAAACAAGACAGTTTCCACAAGCAGATATACCAAAAGATAATAAGGATGTTGATTTGAGCATTCCTGAAGATAAAAAAGGTGAATTTTTACTACCTAACATTAACATACTAACCAAAGGAAAAAACAACTATTCAGCTAGCGATGATAAAAGTCTTAGAGAAACTGCAGCTAAATTACAAAAAATATTAGAGGATTTTGGTGTTAATGTTACAGTAGCTGAATTTAGTAAAGGCCCTTCTGTTACTAGATTTGAACTTCAACCTGAAACTGGAACTAAAGTAAGTAAGATAACTTCTCTTGCAGATGATATCAAACTTAACTTAGCGGCATCAGACATAAGAATAGAAGCTCCAATACCTGGAAAAGCAGCTGTTGGAATTGAAGTTCCTAATGAAAAAAGAGATGCAGTAATGCTAAGAGACTTAGTAGAGTCAAAAGAATTATCTATGCATCCTTCAAAACTTGCTTTTGCAGCGGGTAAAGATATTTCGGGCAATGTAATAGTAGCTGATATAGCAAAGATGCCCCATATGCTAATTGCAGGAACAACGGGCTCAGGTAAATCAGTATTTACCAATTCTATAATAATGAGCATACTATTTAGAGCAAAACCTGAAGAGGTAAGACTTATTATAATTGATCCAAAAGTTGTTGAATTTGGAGTTTATAACAAAATACCGCATCTTTTACAACCGGTTGTTACTGATCCAAAACAAGCTTCAACCACTCTTAAGTGGGCGGTTGCACAGATGTCAGACAGGTATAAAAGATTTGCAGCTTTAAATGTTAGAGACTTAAAAGGATATAATGATAAAATAGATACTCTAGAATTTGCAGAAGATGAAGAAAAATTAGAAAAATTACCACAGATTGTTATAATAATAGACGAATTAGCAGATCTTATGATGGCCGCAGCAAAAGAAGTTGAAGAATCAATATGTAGGCTGGCTCAGCTTGCTAGAGCGGCTGGAATTCATCTAATAATTGCAACACAAAGACCTTCAGTAGATGTAGTTACAGGACTGATAAAGGCAAATGTTCCTTCAAGGGTTGCACTTTTAGTCTCCTCTGGAACAGATTCTAGAACTATTATAGATATGAATGGTGCAGAAAAGTTGCTTGGAAATGGTGACATGCTCTTTTATCCTTCTGGTTATGTAAAACCTGTAAGAGTACAAGGAGCATATGTTTCAGACAAAGAAGTTCTAGATGTTGTAACCTTTCTTAAAAACCAAGGAATAGCTACTAGTTATGACGAAAAGATTGCAGAGTATGTTAATAATGAAAGTTTGCTAGAATCAAATGAAGACAGCCAAAGAGATGAATACTTTGAAGATGCTGCTAGATTTGTTATTGAAAAAGATAAGGCTTCTGCTAGTATGCTACAAAGAGTATTTAAAATCGGGTTTAATCGAGCAGCAAGAATTATTGAGCAACTATCTATTTCAGGTGTAATTGGAGAAGAAGAAGGTACAAAACCAAGAAAAGTTTTAATGAGTTTAGTAGAATTTGAAAATTTTCTTAATGACAATTAAGAAAAAACAATTATAATATATTTATTAAAAGTGTTAACAAGAAAGGGAAGATTATGAAAACAGATATCCAAATAGCTCAAGAAGCAAAAATGATACCAATTAAAGAGGTTGCTAAAAAACTTGGGATTCTAGAAGATGACCTTGAACTATACGGTAAATACAAAGCAAAATTATCTAACGAATACTATGACAAGATAAAAGATAATAAAGATGGCAAATTAGTACTTGTAACAGCTATTAATCCAACTCCTGCAGGAGAAGGAAAAACAACTACTACGGTAGGTTTAGGCCAAGCATTAGGTAAGTTAGATAAAAAAGCAATAATAGCACTTAGAGAGCCTTCTCTTGGTCCATGTTTTGGAATAAAAGGTGGAGCTGCAGGTGGTGGATATGCGCAAGTTGTACCAATGGAAGATCTTAATCTTCATTTCACAGGAGATTTTCATGCAATAACATCTGCTAACAATCTACTAGCGGCATTAATAGACAACCATATTCAACAAGGAAACGAATTAGAAATTGACACTAGACAAGTTGTTTGGAAAAGATGTGTTGACATTAATGATAGAGCATTAAGAAACATAGTTGTAGGACTAGGTTCAAAAATGGATGGTGTTCCAAGAGAAGATCATTTCGTTATCACTGTTGCATCTGAGATAATGGCTATACTTTGTCTTTCAAATGATATTAAAGATCTTAAAGAAAGATTAGGAAAGATTATAGTAGCTTATGATACAAAAGGTAATCCTGTAACTGCACAGATGTTAAAAGCTGTAGGATCAATGGCGACCTTACTAAAAGATGCTATGAAGCCTAACTTGATACAAACAGTAGAAAACACACCAGCATTAATACATGGTGGTCCATTTGCTAATATAGCACATGGCTGTAATTCGGTTATTGCTACCAAAATGGCATTGAAAATGGCTGATATAGTAGTGACAGAAGCTGGTTTTGGGGCTGATCTTGGAGCAGAAAAGTTCTTAGATATTAAGTGCAGAAAGTCTAATTTAAGTCCTGACGCTATAGTTTTAGTAGCTACAATCAGAGCACTAAAATATAATGGTGGGGTTAAAAAAGATCAACTATCAACAGAAAATTTAGAGGCCTTAGAAAAAGGAATTGTTAATTTAGAAAAGCATATTGAAAATCTTCAACAATATGGAGTTCCAATTATTGTAACTTTGAATTCATTTGTAACAGACACAGAAAAAGAAAACCAATTTGTAGAAAAATTCTGTAAAGACAGAGATTGTGAATTTGCATTGTCAACAGTTTGGGAACATGGTGGTGAAGGTGGAATAACACTTGCAAATAAGCTTATTGAAACTTTAGAAAATAAAGAATCTAACTTTAAAATGATATATGAAGATGATTTATCACTAGAAGATAAAATTCATGCTATAGCAACTAAGATATATGGAGCTAATGGTGTTAATTATTCTGCTACTGCTAAAAAGCAATTAACAGATATAGCAAACATGGGATTTTCTGATTTGCCAATTTGTATGGCAAAAACACAGTACTCATTATCAGATGATCAAACCAAATTAGGTAGACCAACTAACTTTGATATTACTGTAAGAGAAGCCTATATATCAGCAGGAGCAGGTTTTGTTGTTGCAATTACAGGTTCTATAATGACTATGCCAGGGCTTTCAAAAGAACCTGCTGCTCATAGAATCGATATTGATAATGATGGAAACATAATAGGATTATTCTAATATTGTATTAAAGAGAGGTGATAAAAAATGGCTATTATTATAGATGGAAAAAAGATATCTGCACAAATAAAAGATGAGCTTAAAAATGAAGTAAGAGAACTTCAAAGTAATAAAAAATCTGTAACACTTGCTGTAATACAAGTTGGTAGTGATCCTGCATCAAGCGTATATGTTGGAAACAAGAAAAAAGCTTGTGAATATATAGGAATTAAATCATTAGCTTACGAGTTAAAAGAAGATACAAAAGAAGAAGAGCTACTAGATTTAATAAAAGAACTTAATCAAAAAGAAGATGTTAATGGAATATTAGTTCAATTACCACTTCCAAAACATATAAACGAAAAACTAGTTATTGAAACTATTGCTAAAGAAAAAGACGTAGATGGGTTTCACCCACTTAATGTTGGAAACCTAGTAATTGGGGACAAAGGATATCTTTCTTGTACACCAGCGGGTATTATTGAGCTATTAAAAAGATATAATATAGACATCAAAGGCAAAGAATGTGTTATTGTTGGTAGAAGTAATATAGTAGGAAAACCTATGGCACTTTTACTTTTAAGAGAAGATGCAACAATTACAGTTGCCCATTCTAAAACAAAAGATTTAAAAGAAGTTACTAAAAGAGCAGATATATTGATTGCAGCTATTGGAAAACCTAAGTTTTTTGGAAAAGATCACATAAAAAAAGGTGCAATTGTTATAGATGTAGGAATTCATAGATGTGAAGATAACAAACTATGTGGAGATGTAGATTATGACGATGTTTTCGATAAAGTATCTGCGATAACACCAGTACCAGGAGGAGTTGGTCCTATGACTATTGCAATGCTTATGAACAACTGTGTAGAAAGTGTTAGAAATAAATAAATCTATATTTAAACAATAAAAATCTTGATTTACATACTATAATCTTGATTTTATAGGATAAGAAAGAAAGTGCGAAGATGAAATTTGCAAGTATAATAGTTGACATATCATTAGAGCAAGTAGACCGAGAATTCGAATATATTATTCCAGAAGCACTCCTAGGAGATATTGTCTTAGGAGCGCTTGTTGTTATACCCTTTGGTAAGGGAAAAAGATTGATAAATGGTTATGTAGTAGACATAAAAGATAAAAACACATTTCCTATTGAAAAATTAAAAGAAATTCAGTCAGTTATTAAAGAAGGAATACCTGTAGAAGCGCAAATGATAAAATTGGCAGCTTATTTAAGAAAAAACTATGGTTCAACAATGAATCAAGCTTTAAAAACAGTAATACCTGTAAAAACAAAAGTAAAAAAATATGTAGAAAAAGAAATTATTCTTAATATAAGCATAGATGAAGCTAAAAAAATACTTAGTCAAATAGAAAAAAAGAAAAATATGCAGGCAAAGACTAGGTTATTACAAGAATTAATTCTTGAAAATAAACTGCCATATAGCCTTGTTTCTAATAAATTGAATATATCATCATCAACAATTAAAGCGTTGATTAAAGATGATATAATAGTTGAAAAATCAAAGACAATATCAAGGAATCCTATAAATATTGAATATGATAAAATCAAATTAAATGTATTAACAGATTCTCAAGAAAAGATAGTAAAAGATGTTATTAATTCCACTAGTAAAGTTCATTTAATACATGGAATTACTGGAAGTGGGAAAACAGAAGTTTATATGGAAATAATTTCTGATTTTATAAAAAAAAGAAAACAAGTAATTATGCTAATACCAGAAATTGCTCTGACTTATCAAACGGTTTTAAGATTTTATAAACGTTTTGGAGATAGAATAGCAATAATGAATTCAAGGCTATCAAGTGGAGAAAAAGCAGATCAATTTGAAAGAGCTAAAAATGGAGAAATCGATATAATGATAGGCCCAAGATCGGCTCTTTTCACACCATTTTCAAATATAGGTCTTATAATAATAGATGAAGAACATGAAAATGCATACAAGAGTGAGCAAACTCCTAAATATCATGCAGTTGATGTTGCTATAGAAAGAGCAACTTATACTGATGCAACAGTTGTTCTAGGTTCTGCGACACCATCTATAGAAACTTATTATAAAGCTCTAAATAATGAATATATTTTACATGAAATAAATGAAAGATATGCAGATGCTTTGCTTCCTGATGTTTCAATTGTTGATTTAAGAGAAGAATTAAAAAATGGTAATAAGACTATATTTTCTAGAATGTTAGCAGATATGATAAAAGACAGATTATCAAAATCACAGCAAGTTATACTGTTTTTAAATAGAAGAGGTTATTCTAATTTTATTTCTTGTAGAAGTTGTGGAAAAAACATAAAGTGCCCTCATTGTGATGTAAGTTTGTCGATTCATAAAGATAAATCACTTAGATGTCATTACTGTGGACATACACAAAATATGCCAAACACTTGCCCAAGTTGTGGTTCTAAGTATATTGCAGGTTTTGGTGTGGGAACGCAAAAAGTTGAGGAAATGGTTAAAAAATTTTTTCCAGAAGCAAGAGTTTTAAGAATGGATTCAGACACTACAAGTAAGAAGGATTCACATGAAGAAATATTATCAAAGTTTGCAAATAAAGAAGCAGATATTTTGGTTGGAACGCAGATGATAGTTAAAGGTCATGATTTTCCATTTGTTACATTAGTAGGTATTTTAGCTGCAGATTTATCGTTATTTGAATCGGATTTTAAAGCAGCAGAAAAAACCTTCCAATTATTGACACAGGCAGCAGGTAGAGCAGGTAGAGGAAGCGAAAAAGGTGAGGTTGTAATACAAACATATTCACCAGAAAATTATGCTATAGTTATGGCTTCAAATCAAGATTATAAAGGCTTTTATAACAAAGAAATCCTTTACAGAAAGCTAGGCTCTTATCCACCGGTAATACAATTGTTAGCAATTCTTATGCTATCAACGGACGAACTAGTCTTAAAAGAACTATCCTATAACATTGCTGATATAATAAAAGAGAGTAAAAGTTCAATAATACTAGGGCCAAATGTTGCAAAGATATCAAAAATTAACGATGTGTACAGAAGAGTTATTTACATAAAAAACAAAGACTTCAATGAACTTGTTAATATAAAAGATAATATTGAAACAAAGACTAATGGAGATTTAAAGTATCAAAAAATTAGCATCCAATTTGATTTTACTCCATCGGGTAACTATTAATAAAGTATCAACAATGTATTAAATATTGAAAAAATACTATGATAAACAACGAAAATAGTATAAAGTATATAGAGAAAAAACATAAATAATTTTAGATAATATAGAAAAGAGGACGTTTTATGGCAATTAGAAATATTCGAACTATTGGTGATGATATATTAAGAAAACCTACAAGAGAAATAAAAGAAATTACTCCTAAAATAAAAGAATTAATAGATGATATGTTTGATACTATGTATGAACAAATGGGAGTGGGTTTAGCGGCACCACAAATTGGTGTATTGAAAAAAATGTTCATTATAGATACAAACGACAACCCTACAGTATTTATTAATCCTGAGATATTAGAAACAAGTGGAGAGCAAACTGGTGGAGAAGGCTGCTTAAGTGTTCCAGGAAAAATAGGTCAGGTAACTAGACCAAATTATGTAAAAGTTAAAGCCTTTGATGAGAATTTCAAGGAATTTATCTTTGAAGGAACAGAATTAGAAGCTAGAGCAGTGTGCCATGAGTTTGATCATCTAAATGGAGTTTTATATGTTGACAAAGTTGAAGGCGAAATTATGGATGTAGATAGCGAATCAGATGATGCTTATGATATAGAAGAAATATAATAATATAAAAAGAAAGTAGGTGTATAAATGAGAGTTATTTATATGGGGACTCCAGATTTTGCTGTTGATGCACTAGAAGCGATTTTTAATGAAGGACACGAGGTAGTAGCTGTTGTAACACAGGCAGATAAACCAAAAGGAAGAGGTAAAGAAGTTTCATATACTCCTGTAAAAGAATCGGCGATTAAACTAGGTATTAAAGTGTTTCAACCAATTAAAATAAAAGAAGATGAATTCGTAAAAGTCTTAGAAGAATTAAAGCCAGAAGTTATTGTTGTAGCTGCATACGGTCAGATTCTATCAGAAAGAATTTTAAATATTCCAATGTATGGTTGCATTAATATTCATGCTTCTCTTTTGCCAAAATATAGAGGCGCTGCACCAATACAGTGGTCTATAATAAATGGAGAAAAATACACTGGTATTACCACAATGTATATGGAAAAAGGCTTAGATACTGGCGACATGCTTGAAAAAACAGAGATTGAAATAGATGAAGACGAAACTGGTGGAAGTTTACACGATAAGTTAAAAAAAGCAGGTGCGAAACTTATAATATCAACTCTAGAAAAGCTTAAAAACAATCAGCTAACACCTATAAAACAAGATGATTCACTATCATCTTATGCTTCTATGCTAGACAAAAAAATGGGTTTGATTGATTTTTCAAATGATGCAGCAAGTATAGAAAGATTAATTAGAGGTTTAAATCCTTGGCCTAGTGCTTATACATATATTTTTGGTAAAACACTTAAGATATGGAAGGCAAAAGTTACACAAGAAAAAGTTGCAAAAGACTGTGTTTGCGGGCAAATCGTTGAAGTTTCAAAAGATACAATAAAAGTTTCAACAAAGGATTATTTGTTAGAGATTTTAGAGTTGCAACTCGAAGGTAAAAAAAGACTAACAACAGAAGAATTCTTAAGAGGTGTTAGTGTAAAAGTAGGTTTGGTTTTACCACAAAATTTGAATTAATAGCTTTAAATATTAAAGCTTAGAATGGAGGCAAGCATGTTATTATACGGATATGGATATTATGGAATGTTTTATGACCCTACTTATATTTTGATATTTATAGGAATTGGTATATCACTTATTGCATCAGGAATGATAAATTCAACTTATTCCAAGTACTCAAAAGTTTATTCTAAATTAGGAATAACAGGTGCACAGGCAGCAGATAGAATACTAAAGAGTAAGGGATTATTTGATGTTAAGATAACAATGGTTAAAGGCAAATTAACGGATCATTATGATCCAAGAACAAAAGTTCTAGCACTATCAGAAGGTGTATATAATAGTAGCTCAGTGGCGGCAATTGGTGTAGCAGCACATGAATGTGGTCATGCAATTCAACATGAAGAAGAGTATCAGGCCTTAACCCTTAGAAGTTTGTTTGTTCCTGTAGCTAATATAGGTTCAAAGATATCTTGGGTACTAATACTAATTGGATTTATGATAGGTTTAACAACAAGCACAGGTTATAACTTTGTCTTTGCTGGAATCATAGCATTTGCAACAGTTCTTGTTTTTCAGGTTATTACATTACCAGTAGAATTTAACGCATCAAAGAGGGCATTAGTTATTCTAGCAGATGTAGGAATACTATATGATACAGAGATATTACAAGCTAAAAAAGTTCTAAATGCTGCAGCATTAACTTATGTTGCTGCTGTAATAACCTCTGCATTATCTATTATTAGACTTGTAATATTAGCAAGTGGAGGAAGAAGACGTGACTAATGATGTAAACCAAAGAGAGATTGTTCTTGATATTTTGTTAGAAATAAATAAGAGCAATACATTTAGTCATATTGTTATAAATCAAGCATTAAGTAAATATCAATATCTAGATAAAAACAACAGAGCATTCATCTCAATGCTAACACAAGGAACAATAGAAAGAAGTATAACTCTTGATTATATAATCAATCAATTTTCTAATGTTAAGACAAATAAAATGAAACCTCTTATAAGATACATAATTAGAATGTCTGTTTATCAAATTATGTATATGGATGCAATTCCAGACTCAGCTATATGTAATGAGGCGGTAAAACTAACAATGAAAAGAGGGTTTTTTAATCTTAAAGGATTTGTTAATGGTGTATTAAGAAATATAGTAAGAAAAAAAGATGATATAAAATATCCGGATGCATCAAAGTTTCCTATATTAAGCCTATCAGTTAAATATTCTATGCCAGAATGGATAATTGAAAAATGGATAGCCCAAATTGGTTATGAAGAAACTTGTATAGTTATTAATACTATGACAAATGAAGATAAAAAAACATGTGTTAGATGCAATGTTAATAAAAAGCCAATAGAACAAATTAAAAAAATGTTAGAAGATGAAAACATTAATTATGAAGTTCATCCTTATGATGAGAATACTTTATACATTGATGGTTATGATTACATTTCATCAATAAATGCATTTAAACAAGGCTATATACAAATTCAAGATATAAGCTCTGTTTTAGCAGTGAAAGCAACTAATGCTAAAGAAGGAGACTACTGTATTGATGTATGTGCAGCACCTGGTGGAAAAAGCATTTATCTTGCAGACCTTATTAATAATAAGGGAGTTGTAGACGCAAGAGATATAAGCGTATATAAAGTAGATTTGATAAATGAAAATATAAGCAGAAGTGGACATACAAATATAATTACAAGCGTTAAGAATGCATTGATAAAAGATGAGGATAGCATTAATAAAGCGGATATATTGATAGCTGATTTGCCTTGTTCAGGTCTTGGTATAATCGGTAAAAAACCAGATATCAAATTTAATGTTTTACCAGAAAATCTTAACGAAATTAAAAAACTTCAAAGAGATATCTTAAGTGTTATAAATGAATATGTAAAACCAGGGAAAACACTAATATATTCGACGTGTACTATTAATAAAGAAGAAAATGAAGAAAACTTTAATTGGTTAAAAGATAATTTTGACTTTGAGGCAGTATCATTAGAAGATATATTTGATGAAAACCTTAAAGAATTTAAAGATATTGACACAATAAAAAAAGGTTACATCCAATTATTACCAGGAATACATAAAAGTGATGGCTTTTTTATTTCAAAGTTAAGAAGAAAAGACAAATAAAAGAAGAGGCGTT
>CAZIGN010000005.1:50229-55802 GCA_964538805.1 uncultured Lachnospiraceae bacterium | reverse complement strand
TGGGCAGTTGATTATGTTTTATTAGATGAATCAGATAATATCATAGAGTATCCATACTCTTATAGAGACACAAGAACAAAAAACATAGAAAAAGAAGTATATGATAGGATTAATGAAAATGTCCTATATGAAAAAACTGGAATTCAAAAGCAAGTTTTTAATACATGCTTTCAATTAATGGCTCATTTTAAAGAAGATGAAACAATTAAAAATAAAGCAAAAGATTTTCTTATGATACCTGACTATTTTAACTTTCTACTTACTGGTCAAAAGTATAACGAATATACAAACGCAACTAGTACTTCTTTAGTAAATGCAGAAACTCATGAATGGGATGATCATATAATTAAAGCTTTAGACTTTCCAAGAAAAATATTTAAAGAGATTAAAAAAACTGGAAGTCTTATTGGTGAAATTAAAAAAGAGATAGTTAAAAAAATAGGCTTTGAATGTAAGGTTATTGCTACAGCTTCACATGATACTGCTAGTGCAGTTGTTGCGGTACCTGCAAAGGCTGAGGATTATATTTATATAAGCTCAGGAACATGGTCTTTAATAGGAACAGAAAATAACAATCCTAATATTTCTGATGAAAGTAGAAGTCTTAATTTTACGAATGAAGGAGGATATGCTTATAAATATAGATTTCTAAAAAATATAATGGGCCTTTGGATGATACAATCTATTAAAAAAGAATATCCAGATGAGCTATCATATAAAGAGCTTTGCGATAAAGCAAAATATGAAGAAATAGAATCAATTATTAATTGTAATGATGAAAGATTTTTAGCCCCTAAGTCTATGAGTAAAGAAGTGATTAGTTATTGCCAGGAAACAAATCAAAAAGTTCCAACTAATATCTATGAAATGTCAAAAGTTATATATGCTAGCCTTGCAAATTGTTATAAAGAAGCAGTAGATGAAATTGAAAAACTAAACAAAAAAACGTATGAAACAATTCATATTGTCGGAGGCGGTTCAAACGCAGATTATTTAAATGAACTTACTAGTAAAGCAACTAAAAAAACAATATTAGCTGGACCAAGTGAGGCAACTGCTATTGGAAATCTGTTAGTTCAAATGATTAGTCAAAAAGAATTTATAGATATAAAACAAGCAAGAAATATCCTTAGAAAATCAATTAGTATAAAAAAATATTGAAAATCAAAAATTAATAAAGAAAGAATGGAGAGAAAATGGATACAATAAAAAGATATGAAAGTGCAAAATTGATATATGAAAAAATAGGAGTAGATACAGAAAAAGCTATACGTAAGCTAAAAGATATAGAAATATCAATGCATTGCTGGCAAGGAGACGATGTAAAAGGTTTTGACAAAAAAGGGCCTTTGACTGGTGGAATACAAGCTACAGGCAATTATATGGGAGCGGCGAGAACACCCTTAGAACTTATGAAGGATATGGATAAAGTTTTAAGTATGGTAGCAGGAAAACACAAAATCAATTTGCATAGTAATTATGCTATATTTGAAGAAGGTGGATTTGTAGACAGAGATAAGATTGAACCAAAACATTTTGAAAAATGGGTTGAATTTGCTAAAAAAAGAGATATTGGAATTGATTTTAATCCAACGTTTTTTTCACATGAAAAAGCAGAAAAATTCACACTCTCAAGTCCGGATGAAGAAATTAGAAAATTTTGGATCAGGCATGGACAGGCATGTTTGAAAATTGCAGAATATTTTGCTACTGAATTAAATAAACCTTGTGTTATGAATATTTGGATTCCAGATGGTTATAAAGATATTCCGGCAGATAGAATCTCACCTAGAGAAAGATTTAAAAATTCGTTAGATGAAATATTATCTATACCATATGATAAGAATAAAGTTTTTGTATGTCTTGAATCAAAAGTGTTTGGAATAGGTTTTGAATCATATACGGTAGGTTCAAGTGAATTTTGTTTGAATTATGCTAATAAAAAAGGTATTGTTCCTTTAATGGATAATGGACATTATCACCCAACAGAATTTGTTTCTGATAAAATATCTGCTATGTTATTATTTCATGATAAAATAGCCTTGCATGTTACAAGACCTGTTAGATGGGATTCTGATCATGTAGTATTATTTGATGATGAAACAAAAGAAATAGCAAAAGAGATAATAAAAGCGGATGCAATAGAACGAGTATTTCTAGCACTTGATTTTTTTGATGCTAGTATTAACAGAGTTGCAGCTTGGATAACAGGTATGAGAAATATGCAAAAAGCATTATTATATGCTCTTTTATCACCACATGAAGAATTAAAACGACTTCAAAACGAATCAGAATATACCGAGCTTATGACAATACAAGAGGAATTAAAGGTTTATCCATTCGCTGATATCTGGAATTATTTTTGTTATATTAATAATGTTAAAGAAAGGCAAGATTGGTTTGATGAAATAAAAGAATATGAAAAAGAAGTATTATCTAAAAGATAGGAGAAAAAATGAGAATAATAAAAGTTTTTGAAGCAAATTTTGTAAGAGGTTTTATAAGAATGGCTAACGATGGTTATAATTTAGGTTGGCATGAAAGAAACGGTGGAAATCTTACTTACAGAATTAAAGAAGAAGAAATAAATGAAATAAAAGAAGGATTAAGATTTGATCAAGAATTTTATGATATAGGTACAACTGTAAAGGAACTAGCGAATGAATACTTTTTAGTGACAGGAAGTGGAAAGTTTTTTAGAAATGCAATCATTGATCCAGAAGATACTTTAGCAATTATTAAGATAAATGAAGATGGAACAAAGTATCAGGTTTGTTATGGACTTGTAAATGGTGGAAAACCTACAAGTGAACTACCAACTCATCTTATGAATCATGAGATTAAAAAAATTAAGACAAATGGATTGCACAGGGTAATATATCATGCCCATACAACTAATGTAATAGCGGCAACATTTGTACTTCCACTTAGTGATAAAATATTTACAAGACATTTATGGGAGATGGCTACAGAGTGCCCAGTTGTGTTTCCTGATGGGGTAGGAGTGGTTAACTGGATGGTTCCGGGAGGAAAAGATATAGCAGTTGCTACTAGTAAATTAATGGAAAAATATGATGTTGCAATTTGGGCACATCATGGAATGTTTTGTTCAGGAGAAGATTACGATTTGACTTTTGGATTAATGCACACAGTAGAAAAATCAGCGGAAATATTAATGAAGGTACTATCAGTAAGGCCGGATAAATTGCAGACTATAACCACCGATAACTTCAAGGAATTAGCGAAGGATTTTAAAGTGAAATTGCCAGAAGAATTTTTGAATCTTTAGATAGAGAATTCTTTAGATAAAACATACATATAAGTTTAAATAATAGAGATATAAAACCTAATTACACTTATAGGTTTTATATCTCTATTGCAAAATAATTATAATTATGTAAAATAAAAGAAAGACAAAACACGAAAGCATAGGTGATTATATGGAATTTAAAAGTTTAGATCCTTTAAAGATGGATATTAACCCATTTAAGATGATAGGAAAAGAGTGGATGCTAATAACTGCAACAGATGGTCAAAAAGTTAATAGTATGACAGCTTCTTGGGGTGGATTTGGTGTGATGTGGAATAAGAATGTTGCTTTTGTAGTTATTAGAGAGAGTAGATTTACAAAAGAATTAGTAGATAAAGCAAGCGGATTTTCTTTAACTTTTTTTGACAATGAAGAACATGCAAAGATGCTTGCTTATATGGGTTCGGTATCAGGCAGAGACGAGGACAAAATAAAAAAATTTGACTTGACTGTTGATTATTCATCGGATATTCCGTTTATTAAAGAAGCTAATAAAGTAATAATATGTGAAAAGCTAAGTAAAACCACATTAGATAAAGACCAGTTTCTAAAAGATGAGATCAAAGAGAACTGGTATCCAAATGGAGATTATCATGACCTTTATATTGCGCATATTAAGGAGATTCTAGTAGCTGATAATTAATAAAGAAAGTTGGAGAGTTATGAAAAGAAAAGAAACTATCTATGTCATTGGGCACAAAAATCCTGACACTGATTCGATTTGTTCTGCTATTGTTTATGCTAAGATTAAAAACTTAACGGATAAAGCAAACTATATTCCTAAAAGGGCAGGACAAATAAATGAGGAAACAAGATATGTGTTAAATAGATTTAAAGCTATAGAACCAGAATTTATTAACGATGTAGGAACTCAGGTAAAGGACATAAAAGTCAATAAAACTCCTGGAGTAAGGGCGTCAATATCTATAAAAAAAGCTTGGAATCTAATGAAAAAAAGTAAGGTGGTTACTTTACCTATTGTTAGAAACTCTATTTTAGAAGGGTTAATAACAGTGGGAGATATAGCTAATTCTTATATGGAAGTATATGGTAATACAATTCTTTCGGAGGCTAGAACACAGTTTAAAAATATTATAGAAACAATTGAAGGTACATTAATAACTGGTAATGATCATGCATATTTTCATAACGGAAAAGTAGTTATATCTGCTGCTAATAATCATCATGAAGAACATGATGTAGAAAAAGATGATTTAGTTATACTAGGAAGTTCGTTTGAATCTCAAAACTCTGCAATAGAATGTGGTGCTAGTTGCTTGGTTGTTTGTTGTGGAAGTGAAATTGATGAGCGTATAATAAAAAAAGCAAGCGAAAATTCTTGTGTTTTAGTTAGTACAAATCACGATTCCTTCACAGTCGCAAGACTTATAAATCAAAGTATTCCAATTAAATATTTTATGAAAAAGGAAAACTTAGTTACATTTAAAACAGAAGAGTTTACAGAAGATATAAAAAGTATTATGGCTTCAAAAAGTTATAGAGAGTTTCCTGTTATTGATAGTGACGGATATTATTATGGAATGATATCAAGAAGGAATCTTTTAAATATGCACAGAAAAAAAGTTATTTTGGTTGATCATAATGAAAAGTCACAAGCTGTTGATGGAATAGAAGAAGCCGAGATAGTTGAAATAATAGATCATCACAGGCTAGGGAGCTTAGAAACATTTTCACCAGTTTATTTTAGAAATCAACCACTTGGTTGCACTTCGACTATATTATATTTAATGTGTGGTGAGTTAGGAGTAGAAATTGACAAACAAATGGCAGGGCTAATGTGTTCTGCTATAATTTCTGACACACTAATGTTTAGATCTCCAACTTGTACAAAGATTGATGAACAAGCCGCGCTAGTACTTTCAAAAATAGCAGGAATCAAGATAGAAAGCTATGCCAGACAAATGTTTAACGCTGGAAGCAATTTGAAAGAAAAAACACCTGAAGAAATATTTTATCAGGATTTTAAAAAGTTTTCTGCAGCAGATATATCTTTTGGCGTGGGTCAGATTAACTCGATGAATAAAGAAGAATTAAATGAAATAAAAGAAAAGATTTTACTTTTCATTGAAAAAGCTTATAAAAGTGAAGAACAAAAAATGTTGTTTTTTATGCTAACAGATATAATATCTGAAAAAACCGAGTTGATATATTATGGAGATGGAGCAAAAGAACTAATTGAGGATGCTTTTAATATAAAAACAAAGAAAAACACATTTACCTTAAAAGGGGTTGTGTCAAGGAA
>CAZIGN010000005.1:2429-50129 GCA_964538805.1 uncultured Lachnospiraceae bacterium | reverse complement strand
GAGAAAAAAAGAGGGATAACAATTTTTTCAAAACAAGCAATTGTTAAGAGGAAAGATATTAATTATTATCTGATTGATACTCCCGGTCATGTAGATTTTTCTACAGAGATGGAAAGAACCTTAAATGTTTTAGACTATGCAATATTATTAATAGGAGCTACAGACGGAATAAAAGGCCATACTAGAACACTTTGGGAATTATTATTAAAGTATAAGATTCCAACTTTTATCTTTGTAAATAAGATGGATCAGACTAACAAAAGCTCTAGTGAGATAATTAGTGAATTAAAAAATGGTTTGGATACTAGAATTATAGATTTTTCGAAAAACAAATTTGCTAAACAAGATATCGAAGAAATTGCTATGCAAGATGAAGAACTTTTAGAAAGATATATAGATCATAAAAAAATAGATGAAGAGTTTTTAAAAAATGAGGAATTAAGTAAACTTATATCAAGCCGAAATATTTTTCCTTGTTTTTTTGGTTCTGCATTAAAGCTTGAAGGTGTTAGTAAATTGCTTGATTCATTAGATAAGTACTGTGCCGTTAAAGAAGATGAAGAAAAATTCAGTGCTATAGTGTATAAGATATCAAGAGATGATAAAAACACCAGATTGACTTATGTTAAGATAAAAAATGGTAATCTTAACGTGAAAGATACAATTGAATATAATGAGATAAATAATGAAGACAATATATTAAAGGAAAAAGTAAATCAAATAAGGCTATATTCTGGTGACAAATATGAAGGTATTAATGTTGCGAAAAAAGGGATGATTTGTGCACTTACAGGATTAACAAAGACTTTTCCTAATCAGGTTTTAGGTGACACAAAAGAAGCAAAAAAAGCTCTGTTAGAGCCTGTTTTATCATATAAAGTGTTTTTAGAAGATAATGATAACAAAATCTTAGTTCCTTGTCTTAATGAGTTGTGTGAAGAAGATCCTATGCTAAAAGTTGAATGGATAAAAGAGCTAGATGAAGTTCAGATAAAAGTTATGGGAGAAATACAATTAGAAATTCTTAAAACAATTATAAAAGAACGATTCAATTTAGATGTTGTGTTTGAAAAAGCAAGTTTATTGTATAAGGAAACTATTAAACAAAAAGCTTATGGAATAGGACATTTTGAACCATTGAAACACTATGCAGAGGTACATTTACTCATAGAGCCACTAAAAACGGGTGAAGGTATATTATATGAATTAGATTGTAGAGAAGATGTTTTAAAGTTGCCATGGCAAAAAGCTATTATGAATGCATTAAAAGATAAAGAGCATACAGGCATTTTTACTAACTCACCACTAACAGATATTAAAATAAAGGTGGTAGGTGGTAAAGCACATGAAAAACACACTGAAGGTGGAGATTTTAGAGAAGCTACAAATCGCGCGCTAAGGCAAGCTTTAAGAAAAGCAGGGCCTGTATTATTAGAGCCTTATTATGAATTTTTTATTGAAGTTCCAAGCATTTATATTGGTAAAACGATGACAGATCTTGATAATATCAATGCTAAGTTTGAGCTAGTTAGTAAAAATGATGAGTATGATAGTATAAAAGGAAGTGCACCAGTAGTACTAATGCAAGAGTACCAAAAAGAGTTTAAAACTTATACAAAGGGATTAGGAAAAATATTTTTAATACCATCTAATTATGATGTGTGTCATAATGAAGCTGAAATAGTTGATAAGTTTAAATATAATCCCGATGAAGATGAAAAGAATCCTTCAAGTTCCGTTTTTTGTGCTAATGGAAGTGGTTATCTAGTAGAATGGGACAAGGTTGAAAATTTTATGCATTTACCAATTCAAGTGAAGGAATTTGAAGAAAAAAACAAGCAAGAAAAAACAAAGCCACTTGAAAACAAAGACATAAAAACTTATCCAGATGAATTTATCGATGATGAAGAAGTGGATAAAATAATTAGAAATACTTTTTATGCAAATAAAGGTTCAAAAACAGAAATAAAAAGTAATTATAAGAAAAAAAGAGCAGACATTTATCCACAGATAGTTACTAGAACATATAAAAAAGTAGAAAAAAAAGAAAAGTATTTATTAATTGATGGTTATAATATTATCTTTGCTTGGGAAGAATTAAAGTCTATTGCAAAAGTAAGCCTAGATGGAGCAAGAGGAAGGCTAGAAGATATTTTAGCCAATTATCAGGCACTGAAAAATGAAACCTTGATTATAGTATACGATGCCTATAGAGTCAAAGAGCATAAAAGTGAAATTAAAAAACTAAATAATATATTTATAGTATTTACTAAAGAAGCAGAAACTGCGGATAGATATATCGAAAAATTTTCATTTGAAAATAAAGAAAAATATGACATAACAGTTGCAACTTCTGACAAACTAGAACAAATAATTGTTAGAGGCAGTAATAGTTTAGTAATGTCTGCAAATGATTTGCTAGAAGATGTAAAAAGACTTGAAGAAAAGTTAAGGAGTGAGTACCTTGATAAGCAAAAAAACGAAAAAATATATATAAAAGACATGTAGAATTGTTAATTATTTCGAGAATTGATATAAAATTGACAAATAACTAAGGGATAAACTATAAGATGTGCACTAAGTATATTAAAGCAAGATTAGAATAAATGCCGAAAATTATTAAATATTTTATATTCACTTACATGACTCGTTTAAATTTGTTAAAATCAATTTAACAGTTGTTTAACAAAAAGAAAAGGAGGAAAAATGTTTGAAGTAGGTGAGTATGTAATATATGGTAATAATGGTGTGTGCGTAGTAGAATCAATAAGTCATATGGATCTATCAGGAAAAAATGATGAGAAGCTATATTACACCTTAGTACCGGTATATTCAAATGGTAGTAGAATTTATACACCAGTAGACAATAACAAAGTTGTTATGCGTTCTATAATTTCAAGGAAAGAGGCGATTAATTTAATACAGGAGATGCCTAATATCGAAGCACTTCCTGTAGCTAACGAAAAAGTAATTGAAGAAAGTTATAAGCAAGTAATTAAAAACTGTAATTGCAAGGAATTAGTAAGAATGATAAAAAGTCTTCATATAAGAAAAGAAGTCAGAAAGGCAAATGGTAAAAAAGCAACATCAACAGATGAAAAATACCTTAGACTAGCTGAATCTAGATTATATGGAGAGCTTGCAATACCACTAGAGATCGAAAAGGAAAAAGTGGAGATGTATATTTTAGATGAGCTAAACTAAGTTCAAAAAAGACAACTAATTTCGAACAACAAAACTAAGGTAGATGACTAGAATTATATGGTTATCTACCTTTTTGTCTTTATTAGTGGATGATTTGATAATTAATATGGCAAATCTTGTTGAAAAGACTTATAATAACATTAGTTACATGTATGAGAGTGCTAAGGAACAAGTATAATATAGGTTGAGTTGGAGAATGAAATGCTAAAAGAACGTGAAAGTGAAAAAAAAGTAGTAGTTAAAAGACTAGAAAAAACAGGTGAAATGGAAAGTGTAAAACAGTATGTGTTTTTGCCTAAAAAAGTAGAAAGCTGCATGAAACCTGGTGAGTACAAACTATATAAAGTTGTTATAAAAGAAGATGATAAACAATTAATTGTAAAAGATTTATATTCTTTAGAAATATTTAAAAAAGATGAAAAGTTAATATCTTTTGAAGAATTAGACTATGATATACCTTATCCGCAAAGAAGCAGGTGCAATGGAGATTGCGAAGCTTGTAAAAAATGTTGTTAAAAAATCACCCTAAAATGGGTGACTTTTTTTAACGACACTTATTAAACAACGCTTTTTATATAATTAACGAGATTCTATGTCTATGTAAGGTACATGTTTTGATATGTTTTTATAACCGGGTCTTATAATCTTACCGTTATTAGTTAATTCTTCAATTCTATGAGCACTCCAACCAACGATTCTAGCTACTGCAAATAAAGGAGTATATAATTCTGGTGGAAGATCTAACATGCTATATACGAAACCGCTATAAAAGTCTACATTAGCACTTACGCCTTTATATATTTTACGCTCTTTAGCTATTACTTCGGGAGCTAATCGTTCAACTGCTGAATATAGTTTGAACTCGTCTTCACGTCCTTTTTCTACTGATAAGCTTTCTACAAATCTTTTTAATATCTTTGCTCTTGGATCGGATAATGAGTAGACAGCATGCCCCATACCATAGATGAGTCCAGAATTATCAAAACCTTTTTTGTTAAGTAGATTAACAAGATATTCTTTGATTTCGTCATCATTATCCCAATTTTTAATATTCTTTCTCATATCTTCAAACATTTCTGAAACTTTACTACTTGCTCCGCCATGTTTTGGACCTTTTAATGAGCCTAAAGAAGCAGCAACAGAAGCATAAGTATCAGTGCCAGATGAAGAAACTACATGAGTAGTAAATGTTGAATTGTTACCACCACCGTGTTCGGCATGAATTACTAAAGCAATATCTAATATCTTAGCTTCTAAATCTGTATAAGATTTGTTAGGTCTAAGCATTCTTAATATATTTTCGGCTGTTGATAGTTCAGGTTTTGGAGTGTGAATATAAAGACTTTTATCATCATGATAGTGACGGTATGCCTGATAACTATATACAGCTAACATAGGAAAAGTTGCAATTAATTGCATGCTTTGTCGTAATACATTATTAATAGATATATCGTCAGCATTACTATCATAAGAATATAGAGTTAATACACTTCTAGCAAGTGAATTCATAATATCAGGGCTAGGTGATTTCATAATAAAATCTCTAACGAAGCTATTAGGCAAAGATCTATAATGTGACAATACACCATTGAAAGTTTTTAGTTCTTCTTTTTTAGGTAATTTTCCAAACAATAACAAATAAGATACTTCTTCAAAGCCAAAACGATCTTCTTTAGTAAAACCATTTACTAAGTCTTCTAAATCAAATCCTCTATAGAATAATTGTCCCTCACAAGGTACATATTCATTATCATCTATTACATAAGATTTTATTTCACCAATCTCTGTAAGACCAGTTAGGACACCTTTACCATTTATATCACGAAGTCCTCTTTTTACTTCGTACTTAGTGTATAATGCCGGATCGATCTTATTACACATACACATTTTTGCGAGTTCTAGAATTTCCGGAGTTATTTCAGAATAATTGTTATTTGTCATTAGGGGCTCCTTTCTTAATACAAATGTAGTACTAATAATAGCATAAAAATAAAAAACAAACAATAAAAAATGTTCTGAGAATAGTTTTATTTGTCATTTTATGATAGAATATAACTTATTACGCGCAAAAAAATTGAGGTATTAAAAAGAATAAATAGAATTGATAAAAACAAAAAGCTAGGAGGTGCAAAGGTTATATGGATTTATTTGAGTATTCAAAAAGTAAGAATCTGAAAAAAGATTCACCCTTAGCATCTAGAATGAGGCCTTCATCTTTAGAAGAAGTTGTAGGACAAGAGCACATTATTGGAGAAGATAAGCTTTTATATAGAGCTATAACATCAGATAAATTAACTTCGGTTATCTTTTTTGGACCACCTGGTACAGGGAAAACAACATTAGCAAAAGTAATAGCAGCGACTACAAAAGGAGAATTTATTCAGGTTAATGCTACTATTGCTAACAAAAAAGAGATGGAAGAAGTTATAAACCAGGCAAAAATCAATATAGGAATGTATGCAAAAAAAACCATTCTATTCGTAGATGAAATTCATAGATTTAATAAAGCGCAACAAGACTTTTTATTACCTTTTGTAGAGGATGGAACAGTAGTATTAATAGGTGCTACAACAGAGAATCCATATTTTGAGGTTAATAGTGCATTGATTTCAAGATCTATTGTATTTGAACTAAAGCCACTTTCTAATGAAGATATAAAAAAGCTTATTAAAAAAGCTGTCTATGATAAAGATAAGGGAATGGGAGCTTATGATGCAACAATAGATGAAGAAGCAATCAATTTTTTGTCTGATGCAGCAGGAGGGGATGCAAGATTAGCTTTAAATGCTATAGAATTAGGTATATTGACTTCAAAAAGAAATAGTGATAATAAACTTCATATAGATATTAATATTGCTTCTGAGTGTATTCAAAAAAGAGTTGTTAGATATGATAAATCAGGGGATGAACATTTTGATACCATATCAGCATTTATAAAAAGTATGAGAGGTTCAGATCCTGACGCAACTGTTTATTACTTAGCAAGAATGTTATATGCAGGTGAGAGCGTTACATTTATAGCAAGAAGAATTATAATTTGTGCAACAGAAGATGTAGGACTAGCAGACCCTAATGCCTTAGTGATTGCTATGAGTGCAGCAAACGCAGTGTCTCAACTAGGAATGCCAGAAGCTAGAATACCTTTAGCACAAGCTGCTTTATATATTGCAAATGCACCAAAATCAAACTCTGCTTATCTAGCTATAAATAAAGCACTGAAAATAGTAGAAGAAAAAAAGACACCTCCTATTCCATCACATTTGCAGGTAGGAAGTTATAAAGGCGCAAAAGAGTTAAACAGAGGAGTAGGCTATCTTTATCCGCATGATTTTGATGATCATTATGTTAAACAACAATATTTACCAGATGAATTAAAAGACTATAAATTTTATATACCAGATTAATAAAATAAATGTAGTTGTGGAGGTTACGGGTGAAAGATATAATAAACAAACTTTCGGAAGGTATAGTAGATTATGATGTACCAATTTTAGAAGCATCAGTTTATTCGATTGATCTATCGATTGAAGCTGGTAGTGTTTTTGATGGGGAATTTGAAATTGCAAGTCTTAATAACATTGAAATGAAGGGCATAATATATTCCACTCATGAAAGTTTTGTTATTGTTAATAATAATTTTGTTTCGGCTAGAGAAGTCATACATTATAAGATAAATGCAAGCAACTGTAACGAATCAGACCACATAAAGGGTTTAATAAACATTGTAAGTAATGGCGGAGAGTACTCAATAAAATATAATATTAAGATTGAAGCGAATAGTTTGAAAACTAGTGAAGGAAGAATGAAGAATTTGTTTCATTTTGCTAATTTTGTGCAACTTAACTACGAAGAAGCAATCAAGGTATTTTTTAGTGAGGAATTTAAAAAAGTATTTCTTCTAAAAGACTATAAGCTGTCTGCAGTTTATGATGGCTTAATTAAAACAACAGACAAACAAAGAGCACTAGAAGAATTTTTAATATACGTAAACAAAAAAAACAATACAAGTATTTCACTTGATTCTTATGAAAAAAACATAGATATAAAAGAAGAAAGAATTGAAAGAAATGAATTTTATAGAGTGACTATTTCTAAAAATAATTGGGGCTATGTTGACATAGATATAAATACAAAAGGAGATTTTATTATTCCATTTGTTAATAACGTAAAAGCTAAAAATTTTGAAGATAATAACTATGATTTTTTATATTCTATAGATTTAAAAAAGCTTAATGCGGGAAATAATTATGCCCAGATTATATTTAAAACTTATGATAATGAAATAATATATAACGTGTTAGTTAAAAATTCGGGTAATAAAAGTGATGAGCTAAAGGAACATAGATTTGAAGCTAAGGAATGTATGTACAAACTTATGAATCTATATATAAAATTCAGGCTAAGAATGTATGATCTGGAAAGTTGGGTAAATGAATCTTTAGCACTAATAAAAAGAATAGAGCAACTTAATTTTTCAACTACTTTTTTAAAACTATTTAAAGCTCAAATCTATATAACTAAAAGAATGGAAAAAGAAGCAATAATAATTCTCGATGAAGTTGAAGAATATTTATTACCAAATAAGAAAAAAGAAATAGAACTCTACTCGTACTTTTTATATGTAAAATCAATAGAAAAAAGAGATTATCTATATACAGAAGAGATATCAAATGAAATAAAATCATACTATTATAAAGGATATGATAGTTATAAAATTCTTTGGATCATGTTATATTTAGACAAAGATTTTGAAGGAAATGAAGGCTTGAAATTAATTAAAATAAAAGAACAATTTAAGCTAGGTTGCAGCAGTCCACTAATGTATTATGAAGCATTAAATATATATAATCAAAATCCAGAGTTTTTAACACAAATCGACCAATTTGAAACACAAATACTGTATTTTGGTTATAAGTATAAAGGAATAAGCGAAGTTTTATCTAGACAGATTGTAGAAATATCAATGTATAAAAAAACATTCAATAAAAGACTATACTTGATTCTTGAAGATATTTATAATAAATATAAATGGAATGAAGCAGTAACTAGTATCTGTGCAACTTTGATAAAAGGAAGTAAAACAGGTAAAGAGTATATTAAGTGGTATGAGTTAGGAATAAACAAAGAACTAAAAATTACTGGAATATATGAGTATTTTATTAATTCTATAGATTATTATTATGATGAAGAATTACCTAAAATTCTATTGATGTATTTTATATATAATATTAATTCGATAAAAGATAAACAAGCATTTTTGTATGCTAATATTATTAAATATAAGGATAAACATCCAAACATCTATAATAGTTATATAAAACATATGGAAAGATATACTATAGATCAGGTTATTAAAGGAAATGTAGATATATATTTGAAAAAATTATATGAAGAATTTCTCAAAAAATCTTTAGTGACACCTGAGATTGCAAAAAAACTTCCAAAGATAATAAATACTTATTATTTGTTGTGTAATAGCAGTAATATAAAAGAAGTTGTAGTCATTCATAAAGAAAAAGAGGGCGAAGTTATAGTTCCTTTAGTAAAAGGAAAAGCCTATGTACAGTTATATACCGAAGAAGCGGTAATATTATTTAAGGATAATAAAGGTAATAGATATATTAAAAATATAGACTATAAGTTAGAAAAGCTACTAAATATGGATGATTATACTAATCTTTGCTTTGATGTTTGTTTTGACAACAAAGATATTTTGTTATATTTTGCAGAAAGATTTAGTAAATATAGAAATTATCCCGAAAAGACAATAAATTTGCTCAAAAATATAAGTTTTGACAATGATGTAAGAGAAAGTTACAAAAAAGGAATTATAGAAGATGTCATAGATTACTACAATGATAATTATGATTCACAATCATTAGATTCTTATATAAAAGAGATCGATAAATCTAATTTAGATACTAATACTAGAGTTAAGATAGTTGAAATTATGATTGACAGAGGGCTATATGAACAAGCATATGAAATGTTTCTAAGTTATGGATATGAGTACGTAAATCCAAGAAAAATGGTTAAATTTTGCACTAAACTAACTCAAAAAATAGAGCAAGAATATGACGAAACTTTGTTGAACATTTGTATATATTCTTTTAGAAAAGGAAAATATAATGAAGATATACTTGAGTATTTAGGTAGATATTATTGTGGTACAACAAAAGAAATGCTTGCACTTTGGGAAGCGAATAAAGATTTTGAATTTGAGAATCGACAATTAGAAGAAAGACTCATAAGACAAATAATATTTACTAGAACTTATCAGTCTAATCTTTTTGAGGTATTTGAATCTTATTATAAAAAAGGTGCAAGCAGGCTTATTAAAAGAGGGTTTATTGTATATAAGATGTTTGAATATTTTATAAAAGATAAAGTAGTTGATGAAAAGATTTTTTTCTATTTAGAAGAAGAATTAGATTATTATAATGATTATCCAGATGTTGCTAAGCTGGCATTTGTAAAGCATTTTTCAGACAAGCAAAATTTGACTAAGAGACAAAAAGATATAATCAAAAAATCAATTTCACAGTTATGCAAAAAGAATATTGTGTTTGAATTTTACAAAACATACAAAAAATATTTTAAATTACCTAATGCAATATTAGATAAAACTGTCGTAGAGTATAGAACAAATCCAAAAAGTAAAGTCAAAATACACTATCTTGTTGAAACAGGAATGTATGAAGAAAAGGGCTACTTAGTTGAAGATATGAAGATGGTTTTTCCAGGGATATTTGTAAAGGAATTTGAAATGTTTTATGGTGAAAGTATTGCATATTATATAGCAGAAGAAATCAAAGGAATTGAGTCTTTGACGGAAAGCGACAAGATTATAGTTGATGAAAACATAGCTATTTCTGATGAAAGCAGATATGGTTTGATTAATGATATGATGATATGTAAAGAAATGCGAGAAGATAAAACTTTGATTGAATTAGTAGAAAAATATATAGTAAATGAAAAATTGAGTTATGACTTGTTTACTATTGATTAGAGTTTGAAATTGATTATGAAAGGGATGCTGGTGTAATTATGAAACTTGATAAAGATAATCAAATAGTACTTGGAGTTGATTTCTCAAAAGATGGTGTGAGCTTATGCTACTATGAAGATGGGTTTAAAGAACCTAAATCTATAAGCTTTATAATAAATCAAGAAGAATTTTTAATGCCATGCGTTATTGCAAGAGCAAAAAATAAAGACGAATGGTACGTAGGTTATGAAGCTAAACTAAAATACAAAGTAGAAAAATTGTATTTTATAGAAAATTTAATTCAAAAAATAAAAACTGATGATAAAATACAAATAAATAATGATTTTTATCATATGTCAAAAGTTCTTTCTATTTATTTTGAAAAATTATTTGAAAACTTTACTAGAATTACTGGATATACCCTAGATAAAGTGGATAGAATTGGCATATCTATTGAAAAAACAGAAAAAGTATTATTCGACACTATTTACAAAAGTTTTGAGTTACTAAGTATAAACAAAGAAAAGCTAAAAGTCATTGAGCACTCTGAAAGTTTTATTTATTTTATGCTAAACCAAGATAAAGCCTTATGGATGAATGATGTAATGCTTTTTGATTTTAGTGAACAAAGTTTTATTTATAGACGATTTACGCTTGCTAGAGGCAGACAACCAGGAATTATATCTGTTTATAATGAGGATCATACAAAAGAAATTAATTATCAAATGATTAATAATAATAAAAGTTTGTCTGAAGCAAACCAAGCATTTATTGAACTTCTTAACAAAGAGCTTAAAAATATAGTTGTTTCATCAGCATTTTTAACAGGCAGAGGATTTTATGATGGACAACTAGATAGTGCAATAAAAGTTTTGTGTGAGAGAAGAAGGGTGTTTTTAGGAAACAACCTATATGCAAAGGCAGTAACCTATGCTGCATTTAGTAAATATAAGAACTTTAATCCAGCAGATTATATCTTTAATTGCCCAGGAAGAACAAAAATTACTATAAGTTTGTTTATTGAAAGAGAAGGTAAAAACATGGAACTTATACTTTCAAAAGCAGGAGAAAATTGGTATGAAGCTGGTGCTACGGGAAAGTTCATTCTAGATGATATTAAAGAAATACCATTTAAAATTAATTCGCCTCTAACAAAGTTTAGTGATCAAATTATTGTTAAACTAAATGATTTTCCAGAAAGGCCTAATAAAGCAACAAAAATAGAAGTTTCTCTAAGTTATAAATCAGAAGAGCAATTTGTTATAGCCATTAAAGATTTAGGATTTGGTGAATTTTTTAAAAGTTCACAAAGAGTTATACAAAAAGTATATGATGTAGAAGATTATATATAATTTAGTTTATTCTTCGGAAAGGCATGGGTACATAGATGAGTAGTATAATGCTTTGCACAAAGCAGTCAGAAATTCCATATTATATTCAATCAGCAGATATAAATATTTATTCGTTAGAAGAGTTGTGCTATTATCTTTATAATAATCTTTATTTTGTTGATAAAGAATTTTTCAATCAAGAATTGTGTGATTATCTAAAAAATGAATTAAAGCAAGAGACTTTATCACAAAAATTAGCCTACCAAATCTATCAAAATGCAAGACTTACCGAGATGATTAGTCTTATTCTTTTAAATGGTGTTTACTACAGCAAAGAAGAGATTAACAAATTGTCTGATGTTTTAAAAGAGATTGGAAATAAAAGTGTTGCACAAAGACTTAAAGTAAGAGCTGATAAGCTGTTATCAGAAAAAAAATATAAAGCGGCATTAAAAATTTATCAAGATTATATTGGGAAAATACATGAAAAAGTACCTAGCAAAGAAGAGTATGCTAAAGTTTATAACAATATGGGTGTTATTTATACAAGATTGTTTTTGTTTGAAGAAGCAGCCGAGAATTTTAAAAAAAGTCTTGTAAGGGAATATAGTAAGCAGCATTTTGATAATCTTGTTATAGCTTTGTTAATGGATAATAAAGAAGAAGAAGTAGCATTGTTATTAAAAGAATATAATATAAAAGAAGATGTAATAGAAAGTATAAGAAATAAAATAAAAGAAAAAGAAAAAGAAATCAAAGAAACTAATGCTTATAAAAGCTTGATTTCAAAGGTTTCTTTTGAAGGTAAAGAAAGCGTTAGCGACTATTATGGTGAAGTCCAAACGGTTATAGATAAATGGAAACTAGAGTATAGGGAAGAAATGGCTTTTTAGATAATAACCAGAAATGGAGGATAACTTGAAATTTTTTTGGAAAAAACCGAAAGATAAATATATCGAAAATGAATATAAACTAGAAAATTTAATAGATATAGAAGATGAATCAGCAAAAAAGATTGAAAACGATATCAAAAACAGTGATAAAATAATTCTAGAAGTTAAGTCTAAAAAAGAAAGAAGACAATATATTGAAACTTATAAAGAAAGAATAAGTTCTTGTCAATTACATGTAGAAAAAGCAAAAAAAGAGTTTATAGCAATAGGAGAATATTTAGCAGATATACAAACGATAGAAAAATTAGATGAGAAGACTAAAAGTGAAATTAGTAGATTGGTCAAAAGAGAAATCGTATTAACAGGTGATAAAAATGCTTCGAAAAATCCACAAATTAATATGTCAGAAGTCGATTTTAATATGCTTGCATCTTTAGAAGATAAAATGCCCCAAATAATTAGGGAAATGGATGAAGATGAGAAAGATGCACTTACAGTAAAGACCGATTTAAATCATATAAAAGGAGAGAAAGCATCTTTAGCTTTTGATAAAATCGAGCTTATAAAAAGATTGAAATTACTAGCTAAATCAATAAGAATTGCAGTGTCTTCGGATATTTTCATAGCATTTATACTAGTTTATCTTGCCGTATATAATGATGTTGATGTACAAAATCTTTCATGGTTAGTTGCGTTATTATCTGCAGGTGTATTTGCTATGATATTTGTTCTTAATAGAAAAGCTACCTATGAGTTGGTTATGACAGATAAAAAATTGGTTAAAGCAGTTTCTTTACTTAATAAATATAAATTAAGATATGTTAATATTAAATCAAAACTTGATTATCAGTATGAGAAACATCATGTTAATAATTCATATGAATTATCTTTAAAGTTTAAATCATATAAAAAAGTAAAAAAAGAAAGAGAAAAATATAACATAGCAACGGACCAATTGTATGCTACAACAAAAGACCTGGAAAAATTAATTAGAAGTATGAATTTAAATGATCATAATGTGTGGTTGATTCAAAGGGATGTATTTGTTAGCAATGATAAGCTTTTAGAAATAAAAAAAGATTTGTTATTAAGAAAACAAAAAATGAAAGCTACTATTGATTATAACGAAGAGTTAATTGAAGATGCAAAACAAAAGATTAAAGAACTAATATTAGAAAAACCTGAATATGCTAAAGAAATGCTTGATATACTAGCTTGACAAAAAAATAGAACTTGTGTAAACTAAATAAAACTTATATAAAATACTGTGAAAAAGAAGAGTAAAACATACAGACATATAGAGAGAATGGCTTATTAGCTGAAAGGCCGTTTATGTAACATGGTGTTTGAAGGTAGCTTTGGAGTAGCGTTTGTGAAAGATGGTGTAATTATTTTTAATAAATACATAAAAATAGCAAATGACGATTCGTCCACGTTAAGGATAAGATGAGATATCAGAAAACTGATAAAAAGGTGGTACCGCGTATTCACGCCCTTTGTTTTGGGGCGTTTTTTTATTGTGGAAAACTCCTTAATTACTAGAATTTAAAAAAATAAATGAAAGGAATATAAACAAAGATATATTAAATTGATAAATTGATTACATCAAATGTTTATATTGTTGGGAAAAAAGATGAGAAAAGAATTGGAAAAAACTTATAATCCGTCTGAAATTGAAGATAGGTTATATAAAAACTGGGAGGAAAAGAAATATTTTCATGCACAAGTAGATAAAAGTAAAGAACCTTTTACAATAGTTATGCCACCACCAAATATAACAGGCCAATTACATATGGGCCACGCGCTAGATAATACTATGCAAGATATTATAATTAGATTTAAAAGAATGCAAGGTTTTAATGCACTTTGGCAACCAGGAACAGATCATGCTTCAATAGCAACAGAAGTTAAGATAATTGAACAACTTAACAAAGAAGGAATCGATAAAGAAAAATTAGGAAGAGAAAAATTCTTAGAAAGAGCATGGGAGTGGAAAAAAGAGTATGGCGGTAAAATAATAAACCAATTAAAAAAGCTTGGAGCATCAGCAGATTGGGATAGAGAAAGATTCACAATGGATGAAGGGTGTTCAAAAGCAGTTGAAGAAGTATTTGTAAGATTATATGAAAAAGGATTAATTTATAAAGGTTCAAAGATAATAAACTGGTGCCCAGTATGTCAAACTTCAATTTCAGATGCAGAAGTTGAACACGAAGAAAAAGAAGGAAGCTTTTGGCACATTAAATATCCTATAGTTGGAAGTGAAGAATTCTTAGAAATAGCAACGACAAGACCAGAAACCATGTTAGGAGATACAGCATTAGCAGTAAATCCTAAAGATGAAAGATATATGGGTCTTATTGGCAAAAAAGTAATTTTGCCTCTAGTTAATAAAGAAATACCTATAATAGCAGATGATTATGTGGATCTTGATTTTGGTACAGGTGTAGTTAAGATAACACCTGCACATGACCCTAATGATTTTGAAGTAGGTAAAAGGCATAACTTGCCTGAAATAAATGTCATGAATGATAATGCTACAATTAATTCAAATGGTGGAAAATATGAAGGTATGGACAGATATGAAGCTAGAAAAGCTATATTAAAAGATCTAGAAGAACTTGGTCTCTTAGTAAAAATAAAAGAGCACATTCATAACGTAGGTAAGCATGATAGATGTAACACAACAGTAGAACCTTTAATAAAGCAACAATGGTTTGTGAAAATGGATGAAATGATAAAACCAGCTGTTGAAGCAATAAAGAACAAAGAAATTGAATTAGTTCCTGAAAGAATGGAAAAGATATATTTTAACTGGACTGATAATATTAGAGACTGGTGTATATCAAGACAATTATGGTGGGGACATAGAATACCGGCATATTATTGCACAAGCTGTAATGAGGTTTTCGTTGCAAAAGAAGATCAAAAGCCGACAAAATGTAGTGTATGTGGCGGGGAACACATAGTTCAAGACGAAGATACATTAGATACATGGTTTTCTTCAGCATTATGGCCATTTTCAACTCTAGGATGGCCAGAAGGAAAAGAAGAATTAGATTATTTCTACCCTACTAATGTATTAGTTACAGGCTATGACATAATTTTCTTCTGGGTTATCAGAATGGTATTTTCAGGGTACGAACAAATGGGCAAAAAGCCTTTTGACAAAGTATTATTCCATGGACTTATAAGGGATTCGCAAGGTAGAAAGATGAGTAAATCGCTTGGTAATGGTGTAGATCCATTAGAAATCATACAACAATACGGCGCAGATGCATTAAGATTTACTATGATAACTGGTAATGCACCAGGAAATGATATGCGTTTTTATGTTGAAAGAGTAGAAGCTAGTAGAAACTTTGCTAATAAAGTTTGGAATGCATCTAGATTTATAATGATGAATTTACCAGAAGAAGAGATTAAAGACGTTTCTTTAGAGATGCTAACAGATGCAGATAAATGGATAATATCAAAGTCAAACAATTTAATAAAAGAAGTAACAGAAAACATGGAAAAATATGATTTAGGTATAGCTGCAGATAAAGTATATAATTTTATCTGGGAAGAGTTTTGCGACTGGTATATTGAGATGGTAAAACCTAGATTGTATAATGAAAATGATTTGACTAAAGATGCAGCACTTTACACATTAAAGACTGTTCTTGTAACATCTATCAAATTACTTCATCCATTTATGCCATTTGTTACAGAAGAAATATTTACAACTTTAACGAATGAAGAATCAATAATGATTTCAAAAATGCCAACATATGAGGATAATAAGCATTTTGAAAAAGAAGAAAATGACGTTGAAATAATAAAAGAAGCGGTAAGAAACATTAGAAATCTTCGTTCGCAAATGAATGTTCCACCTAGTAGAAAAGCAAAAATATTTGTGGTTTCTAAAAAAGCAGAAACTAGAGAAGTTTTTGAAAAAGCTAAAGTATTCTTTGCAACATTATCTTATGGTAATGAAATAATAATTCAGGAAACAAAGGATAATATAGATAAAGATGCAGTATCAACTATTATACCAAATGCGGATATCTATATTCCGTTTAATGAGCTTGTAGATATTGAAAAAGAAATTGAAAGATTAAAAAAAGAAGAAGCAAAATTAATCGGCGAAATAAAAAGAGTAGAAGGCATGCTTTCTAATCCTAATTTTGTTAATAAAGCACCAAAAGAAAAATTAGAAGAAGAGAAAGAAAAACAAATAAAATATCAACAAATGTTAGAACAAGTACAAGAAAGATTAGAACAATTAATATAGTTGATTAGAATAAAAAAACAGAGTAACATAATTAATGTTATTCTGTTTTTTTATTCTTTCACTTTATATTCTAATGTGTTACAATTATACTTAATGATAACAAAGGAGGGTACTTAGATGAACGAGAAACTAGATGAATATGTAAGTTTTTCAATCTCAGAAGATGAGATGATTGCTAAGTTATACCTTACACCACCAAATAGTGATTTAGGAGAGTATAAACTAGAAGAAATAATTGAATATCTTAAAAGCAAAGGTATTGTAGAAGGTATTTTAGTAGATGTTCTTAGTGAAATGATAGAAAAAAAAATATATGGGAAAGAATTCATCATTGCTAAAGGCAGAAAACAAATAGATAGCAAGGATGGTTACTTTTTATTTAAATTTAATACAAATCCTAGTAAAAGTCCTAAGATATTAGAAGATGGATCGGTAGACTATTATTCATTAAATTTAATAGAGAACGTAAAAGAAGGTCAAGAACTGGCAACTTATATACCAAAAACACAAGGTGAAGATGGAATTACAGTAACTGGGAAATTATTAAAGGCATCAGTGTGTAAAGATATGCCAGTATTAAAAGGAAAAGGTTTTGAAGTTTCAGAGGATAAATTAACATATACAGCAAGTTATGACGGAAAAGTAGAACTAAGTGTAGGTCACCTTAATGTTGCTAAAGCACATTTAATAAAAGGGGATGTTAATATTTCAACTGGAAATATTGAATTTTACGGAGATTTAGAGATATCTGGTGATGTGAAAACTGGTATGAAAGTTAAAGCAACAGGAAATGTAATGATAAATGGACTAGTTGAAGCAGCCAATATTGAAGCTGGAAAAGATATATTAATCAAAGGCGGAATTCTAGGCGGTAATAAAGCAAGTATTATTGCAGGTGGAGATGTAATTGCTAAGTTTATTGAGTTAGCAAATGTACAAGCAGGTGGAATAATAAGAACTAGTTCCCTTATTCATTCTCATGCAAGTGCTGGAGAAGATGTTATTTGTTTAGGAAAGAATGCATCAATTATTGGAGGTTTTGTAAAAGCAAATCATTATATAAAGAGTGATTTTATAGGTAATCATCTGCAAACTAAAACAGAAGTTATAGTAGGTATAGAAGATTTTACTATAATAAACCAAAAAGTAATAGAGGCAGATTTAGAAGAAGCTAAAGAAGATCTCGAAAAAATAGAAAAAACTTTAACCTATCTTCAAGAGAGAGAAGACGAGAAAAGCAAAGGTTTAAAAATACAATTATTAAGAGCTAAGATTGATAAGATAGCATATATTCAAAAGTTCAAAACTATATATGAAGAAGTAGAAAAAAGAATTCTTATAGGTAAAGGAGCAGAAATTATAGCTGCTCAAAAAGTATACTCAGGAACTCATATAAAGATTGATTCTGCAAAGCTTCCAATTAAAGAAACCTATGAAAACATTGTTTTTAGTAGAAAAGGAAAATGGATTGTAACAAAAAGATATGTAGAAGAAGATTATAAAGTTTTCTTTGAGCATATTAATAAAAAGGCAAGGTAAACTAGAGTTTAAGCTTTAGAAAAGGTTATTTATGAAAGATTATAATTATGAAAATATAGTAGAAAAGATTACAAATATACCAAGATTTAATAAGGCTGCAGATATTTCATATACAAAAAGATTTTTAAGTTATTTAAACAATCCACAAGAAAAATTAAAAGTAATTCATGTTGCAGGATCTAATGGAAAAGGTTCGGTTTGTAATTATATAGCTTCGATTTTAAAGGATTCAAACTACAAGGTTGGGTTGTTTATATCACCACATCTTAAAAAAATAAACGAAAGAATTTCTATTAACGGTCTAGATATTTCGGATCAGGATTTTATTAAAATTTATAAAAAGGTAGAAGTTGCAATTAATGAAGTTTATAACGAAACACTATTAAAACCTTCTTTTTTTGAAGTGGTATTTGCAATTGCCTGCATGTATTTTGAAGAAAACAATCTAGACTATGTTGTCCTTGAAACAGGATTAGGTGGTAGATTAGATGCAACTAACGTTATTGAAACACCACTAATAACAGTAATTACATCTTTAAGCCTTGAACATACGGAGATTTTAGGTGACACAATTGAAAAAATAGCATTTGAAAAAGCAGGTATTATCAAAAAGAATGTACCATTAATATATCAGTATAATTCAAAAGTTGATGAAGTGATTAGTAAAGTAGCAAAGAACAATAATTCACCAATTATCAGAATGCAAAAAAACCAGATTAAAATCATTCAAAAAAATGCGAAATATATTGATTTTTCCTATGATTTTAATTATCATAAAGAAGATATATTTAGAGTGAGTTATCCTAGTGAATATCAGACGCAAAATGCAGTTTTGGCAATTATAGCTGTTTTAGAATTATTGAAAGATAAAACAGATATTGATAAGATTAAAATGGCTATATCAAAAAGTAAATTTCAAGGAAGAATGGAATATTTAAATGAAAACATAATCCTTGAAGGGGCTCATAATATAGCAGGAATAGAAGAGCTAGATAACACTATTAATCATTCGTTTTCAAATAGAAATATTATTATCGTATTTTCAGTTTCAGAGGATAAAGATTATTATGAAATGTTAAAAGTTTTAGATAAAAACAGCAGGATTAAGAGTATAATAATTACTAGTATGGATAATAAAAGAAGCGTTAATGCCAAAGAATTGCTAAAAGAATATTTAATAAAACAATATTTAATAAAACAAAAAAAAGTAAGTAATATGAAGTTTATTGCATTTGATAATGTAAAAGAAGCATTTGAATATGCAAATAATATCAAAAAGAAAGAAGAGCTTATAATATGTACGGGATCTTTATATTTGATAAGTGAAATAAAAAAGACTATAAATGAATTGTTATAAAATCAGATTAGAAAAACACAAAAAAGGATGGATGATAATATGATAAATTTTGATGAGGAAATCAAAAAGTTTCACCCAAGTTTAGAAATTGATGAAGCTGAGGACGCTATATATAATAACAATATTACAGATTTAACGGATATTATGATTGAGATGTTAAAAGAAAAAGAAGAAAAAAACAATAAGTAGGAAGAGCGGTGCAATATGAGATGCTATAAATGTAATAGTGTTTTATCAGAAGCAGATTTTTGTACAAGCTGTTCTGCAGATGTAAAAACATATAAAAAGATAGTAAGATTATCTAACACATATTATAATATGGGACTTGATAAAGCAAAAATAAGAGATCTTACTGGCGCAATAGAAGTACTTAGAAAAAGTGTAAGAATGAACAAAAAAAATGTAGCAGCAAGAAATCTTTTAGGTCTTGTTTACTTTGAAATGGGAGAGTACGTTTCAGCTTTATCAGAATGGGTTATTAGTAAGAATTTACAACCTGAGAAAAACCTTGCAGATAACTATATCAAAGCGATTCAAGACAATCCTGGAAAATTAGATTCATTAGGCGCTACAATAAAAAAATACAACAAGGCTTTAAGTTATGCTACACAAGGAAGCTATGATTTGGCTATAATACAATTAAAAAGGGTGGTGGCTTCTAATCCAAAATTTATTCGTGGAGAACAGCTATTAGCTTTACTTTACATTAAAAATAAAGCTTATGAAAAGGCAAAAAAAGTAATTGCTAAATCCTTGTTAGTTGATGTAAACAACACTTTGAGTGTTAGATACTTAAAAGAAATTGAAGAAATAAAAAAAATAGAAGAAAAAGATTCGCAGGAAAAAACTGAGGAAGAGACAAAAAACACATATCTTTCAGGGGATGATGTTATAATCCCACAAAGCAGTTACAAAGAAACTAATAACGGAGCTATTACTGTTATAAATGTAATTATTGGTTTGATAATAGGTGCAGCTTTAGTATTCTTTTTAATTACACCGGCAAAAGAAGCACAAGTAAAGGCTGAGTATAAAGATAGCATACTAAAGTATCAAGAAGACATTTCAAAGCTTAATATTTCAATGACAGAACTTAAAAATCAAGTCAATGATTTGACAATTGAAAATGAAACTTACAAAGAGCAATTAGACACAAATAAAGAAGAAGCTACTAGAGTTGTTTATTATCAAAAAATTATTGAAGCTTATGAAGCATTTTCAAGAAAAGACATGGTAGCTTGTGCAGACTTACTTGCAAGTGTAGATATAACAAAAATTGAATCAGAAAAGTCTATACATGTATATGAAGCTTTAAAAGAGGGTAGTTATAAAACAGCGTCTAATCATTATTATAGCCTAGGTGTTAAAAGTTTTGACAATAAAAATTGGGAAGATGTAATAACACAACTTACAAAATGTGTAGAATATGACCCCGAAAAAGTGTATGCCTGGTATGCGTTAGGTGTTTCACATAAGAGCGTGAATAACAATGTGAACAACGAGATATCAAAAAGATGCCTAAATAAAGTTATAGAATTAGCCCCTTATACAACATATGAAAAATGGGCAAAGAAAGCTTTGGAAAATTAACATCTAACCTAAATATTTCAAAAAAAATACCGTATATAGTTTAAATTTGTATTATTTGCACAGTATATTGATGAAAAACATTAAATTTTCAATTATTATTTTGGTTGTATATAATATGCCTTAAAGGTATAATTAGCATATAACTAAGAATGTTAAAGGAGATGTAATAATGATAGAAAATTTTAAAGAACAGTGGCATGATTTTACTCCTGGTAAATGGAGTGATTCATCAGTGAATGTTAGAGACTTTATACAAAAAAACTATGCACCATACTTGGGTGATGAAGAATTTTTAGCTGGACCAACAAAAAGAACTTTAGAGCTTTGGGATTTGGTTTTAGAATTATCTAAAAAGGAAAGAGAAAACGGCGGCGTTTTAGACATGGATACCGAGATTATCTCTACTATTACATCGCACGATGCAGGATATTTAGATAAAGAAAAAGAAACTATTGTAGGTTTTCAAACTGACAAACCATTTAAAAGATCAATGCAACCTTTTGGTGGTATTCGTATGGCTGAAACAGCGTGTGAATCTTACGGTTATAAAGTTGATGAAAAAGTGTCAGAAATATTCACAAAATATAGGAAAACTCACAATCAAGGAGTTTTTGATGTGTACACTCCTGAGATGAAGGCTGTTCGTAAATCAGGAATAATAACAGGTCTTCCAGATGCTTATGGAAGAGGACGTATCATTGGTGATTATAGAAGAGTTGCATTGTACGGAGTAGACTATTTAATCAAGGATAAAAAGAATCAGCTGGCTTCTTCATTAGTACGAATGACATCTAAAAATATTAAATTAAGAGAAGAATTAGCAGATCAATTAAAAGCCCTTCAAGAACTTAAAGATCTTGGAAAGATTTATGGGTTTGATATTGGACAACCTGCAAGTAATGCAAAAGAAGCTATACAATGGTTGTACTTTGGGTATTTAGCTACTGTTAAAGAACAAAACGGAGCAGCGATGAGCCTAGGAAGAACATCTACTTTCCTAGATATTTATATAAACAGAGATATTAGTAATGGTATTATTACAGAAGAAGAAGCTCAAGAATATATTGATCACTTTATAATGAAGTTAAGATTGGTTAAATTCGCCAGAACTCCTGAATATAATGCATTGTTTTCTGGAGATCCAACCTGGGTTACAGAATCTTTAGCAGGTGTAGGTGTTGATGGAAGGCCTATGGTTACTAAAACAACATATCGTTACTTACACACACTTGACAATCTTGGAACGTCACCAGAGCCTAATATGACAGTTCTTTGGTCAACAAAATTGCCTGAAAATTTCAAGAAATATTGTGCGAAGATGTCAATTAAGACTTCTTCAATCCAATATGAAAACGATGATTTGATGCGTGCTACACATGGCGATGATTATGCAATAGCTTGTTGTGTTTCATCAATGAGAGTAGGAAAAGAACTTCAATTTTTTGGAGCAAGAGCAAATCTTGCGAAATGTTTGTTGTATTCTATTAATGGTGGTGTGGATGAAATTTCAGAAATACAAGTAGGACCTAGATATCAAAAAGTTGATACCGAATATTTAGAATTCGATGATGTAATGAGTAAGTTTGATGATATGATGGAGTGGTTAGCAAGCATTTACGTCAATACGCTTAACGTTATCCATTACATGCATGATAAATATTGTTATGAAAGCATACAAATGGCTTTACATGACAGAGATGTTAAAAGATGGTTTGCAACTGGTATAGCTGGTCTTTCAGTTGTGGCAGATTCATTAAGTGCAATTAAATATGCTAAGGTTAAGCCTATTAAAAATGAAAATGGAATTGTTATAGATTATGAAGTAGAAGGAGATTATCCAAAATACGGCAATAATGATGACAGAGTAGATGATATAGCTGTTGAAGTAGTTAAAAAATTCATGGATAAGATTAGAAAACATCATACATATAGAGATTCAATACCAACTCTTTCAATTCTTACAATAACATCAAATGTTGTATATGGTAAGAAAACTGGTAATACACCTGATGGAAGAAAGCGCGGAGAAGCATTAGCGCCAGGAGCAAATCCAATGCATGGAAGAGATACAAGCGGAGCGTTAGCGTCGTTATCTTCAGTGGCAAAACTTCCATTTAAAGATGCTCAGGATGGTATTTCAAATACATTTACAATTATTCCAGGGGCTTTAGGAAAAGAAAATGATCTATTCCTTGGAGAATTAAATATAGACTTAGATCTAGATGAAGCACAAATCGAAAACATCTTAAATGATGAGGCTTGTGTTCCAGGACAAAATTCCGCTTGTAGCATTACAAATCTAGAAAACGGTATTAGTGAATAGGAGGTAATTATTATGGCATCAAATCAACAAATTGACAACTTAGTAAACATGTTAGATGGTTATGTAGAACAAGGTGGACATCACCTAAATGTTAACGTTTTATCAAAAGAAACTCTAAGAGATGCTCAAGAACATCCAGAGATGTATCCACAGCTTACTGTAAGAGTATCAGGCTATGCAGTTAACTTTATAAAATTAACAAAAGATCAACAAAATGAAGTAATTGATCGTACTTTCCATGAGAGTATATAAGTTATGGAAGGATACATACACTCTATAGAAACATTTGGTACAGTGGATGGTCCAGGATTAAGATATGTGGTATTTTTACAGGGGTGTCCTATGCGATGCCTCTATTGCCATAATCCAGATAGTTGGCAAACAGGAATTGGCAATACTAAAACTACAGATGAGATTATAAAAGATTATTTGAAGTATTTACCATATCTTAAGAACGGTGGAATTACTGTAACTGGAGGAGAGCCGATGATGCAAATCGACTTTCTGATTGAATTATTTACAAAAGCACGTGAGAAAAATATACACACTTGTATTGATACATCTGGTGTGACTTTTAATAAAAAGAGTGAAGTGTTCATGAGAAAACTTGACGCTTTATTAGCCGTTACAGACCTTTTTATGCTAGATGTTAAACATATAAATAATGAAGAGCATATCAAATTAACAAGTTTTCCAAATGAAAATATATTAGAATTTGCTAGATATCTATCTGAACGAAAAAAACCTGTTTGGATAAGACATGTCATTGTACCAGAGTACACATTAAATAATAAATACCTATTTGAATTAGGACAGTTTTTAGGTGAGTTAGAAAATGTGAAAACATTAGATGTCTTGCCATATCATAGTATGGGTAAGAAAAAATACGACGAATTACAAATGAATTATGTTTTAAAAGATACAAGAGATGCAACTAAAGAAGAAGCTTTACAATCTAGAGAAATAATAATAAAAGGTATCAAAGATACTTTGATTAAAAAAAGAAACAACCAAGTTTGATTATATCATAATCTACTTGGTTGTTTCTTTTTGTTGTTTTATTTGATCATATTAGAGCGAAATTAATTGCCGTGAGACAATATACAAACAGAATTTTTAAGAGCCAGAGAAGCCGTATAAGGGCTATCTGAGGTCGTGCCAATTGAACCTGCAGGCCTTACTCTGAATATTTTTACAGTTGTCTTATCTTTTGGACAATTAGCGGATGCCTTTAAACCTGATTCATTACAAATGGTTATCTTTTCATGTGCATCGCAAGTTTCTGTGGGTACTGTTCCTTTTGCAAAATATTCAGTTACTATTGTACTTTTTCCTGATGGATCTTTATCACATAGACCAGGAATTGCAAGTTTTCCTGATATTGAACAAACCTGAGCTTTTACAACTGATTCAGGAACAGGAAATTCTTTTGAAACCCATTTGTTATCGGCATGAATACTTGTCATTATCCTTGCCCACATTCTTTTTTGGAACTGCGTATCTGAACCTATATCCTTATTCTCATCGTATCCACTCCATATTGTAGCAGTTATATATTCTGAGTATCCAGAAAACCAGATGTCATTATTATTTTGAGTAGTTCCACTCTTACCAACTACATACTGACCTTGAACTTTTGATGCTTTTGCGGAACCATAAGTTATAACATCTCTCATGGCATTTGATAGTAAATAGGCTGTTGATTCTTTGATAACTGTATGTGTATTTGGTGTACTTTCTAGAATTACACGTCCATATTGATCTAAAACCTTTGTATAATAAACTGGCTTAGTATATATACCTTTATTAGCAATAGCTGCAAAAGCAGCATTTACTTCGATATTTGAAACTCCAATAGTTATTCCGCCAAGTGCAAGGGATAAATTGACATCACTCATAACTGAGCCATCTTCTAAAGTGACATTATCTACAAGAGTTGTAAAACCAAAATCTTTAGAATATTCATATCCAAGTCTAGGAGTAACTTCTTCCATAAATCTTACTGTAACTATATTCATAGAATCTGCAATACCAAGTCTTATAGAAGATAAGCCTCTGTAAGAATTACCCCACCAGTTTTTAATCTGTCTTCCTTGTGGATCATAGTAAACAGAATCATCTTTAACGGAAGCTAAAGTATAATTAAGTCGATCTAGAGCTGGTGCAAATACGGCTGTGACTTTAAATAATGATCCGGGTTGTCTGTAAGTACCTGTAGCACGATTCAAAGATAAACTTGATTCTTTCTTGCCTCTGCCACCAACTAAAGCTTTTACATGACCTGTTTTTTGATCCATTATAGTAAAAGAACTTTGTGGTTGTGGTGTAAATGCTACATTCTCACCTAAAATCACATCACCTTGTTTACTGTATTCAGACTTGAAGTTGTTAATACAAGTTTGAGCTTCCTCTATAGAAGTGAAAATAAGTTTAAAAGAAGGATTGTTAAGTAATACTCGGTTATAATAACTAACATTAGTATTAGAGAAGTTTTCAACGCTTCCGTCAGCTCGTTTTACAGACCATGCCCAACTAAAAGAATAATAAGTTTTAGCTGGGTAATTAGCAGGATCAGATATTTCCCTTTCACATATATCTTGCATATGGGTATCTTGTGTTGAATAAATCTGCAAACCACCGCTGTAAAGAGCTGTATATGCTTGTGTGTAAGTATATCCTTTTTGCTCTTGTAAGTCTTTTATAATCTCTGATACTAATACATCTGTAAAATAAGAATAAGGTGTGTCATTAGGGTTATCTGTATTAATAACCTGAATTCTAGAATAAACATCATCTGCAATAGCAGCGTCATATTCTTCTTTTGAGATGTGTTTGTTTTTAAGCATGTTTTTTAGAACTTTTGCTCTACGAGTAGCATTTTCATTAGGGTTAGTGATAGGGTTAAACTTTGTAGGGCTTTGAGTTATTGCAGCAATAACTGCAGCTTCAGATATATTAATGTCTATTGCTGATTTGTTAAAATATCTTAAAGAAGCGGCTTCAACACCATATGAACCTGCACCTAGGTTGATTGTGTTTAAATAGTTTTGCAAAATAATTTCTTTTGTTAAAACATTTTCTAGTTCTAGAGCAAGGTACTGTTCTTGAATCTTTCTTTTGAATAAAGCAGCTAGATTATCCTCATAACCACCATTTTCAAAAACATTGTTTTTTAACAATTGTTGAGTAAGAGTACTAGCTCCTTCAGAAAAGTTACCTTGTGTGAGTGCAACAAATCCTGCCCTGAAAATACCTTTAATATCTATACCTTCGTGTTCGTAGAATCTTTCATCTTCGATATCAATAAAAGCATGTTGTAAAGGTGTTGATATTTGAGATATTTCTACTGGTTTTCTATTAGAACCAGAAGTTACTAATCGATCGATTTCTTTATTGTCTGTGTCGTAAATAACAGTTGCTACTCCAAGAGGTGCAATGTTTATATCTTCAACAGAAGGAGCATTGTCAATGATTGAACTTATCATTCCTAAACCCGTAAAGAGTCCACCAGTAAGAAGTAATATAAAACTTAATATGAGTAATTTGAATCCTCCTACTAATAATTTTGTAGTAAGCTTTCTTTTGTTTGAAACTATCTTTTTGTGTTTATCAATAACCTGTTTATATCCAAAATTCATAATTTATACTTTTGATCGCAGGATGCGTTCCTTTCTTAGTTTTGTTTTCTAGTATATTGGCTTTAATAATAATTAGAGCTCCAAAGTATTATAGCAAAATTTCCATATGAAATCAAAGTAAAAATGTTAATTATATGTTATAATTTTGTAAAATCTAGTTATACATGAATAAGATTAGAGTTTACATAAGGATAATAATAAAAAAGGATAGGAAATAAAAATATGTACAGAATATTATATGAGCCAATAGAAACAGAAATAATTGAAAAAAAATCTAGATTTATTTGTTCGATGAAGCAAGTAAAAAAAGAAGAAGATGCAATAGAGTTTATCGAAAAGATACGAAAAACACATTATAATGCTAAACATAACTGTTTTGCTTACATAGTAAATGAGGACAATAATCAGTCTGTTGAAATAAAAAGATATAGTGATGATAAAGAACCGCCAATGACTGCAGGAAAACCAATGTTAGATATTCTTATTGCAGAAGAACTTCATAATGTAGTGGCAGTAGTTACCAGATATTTTGGTGGAACGCTATTAGGAACAGGAGGACTTGTAAGAGCTTACCAATCAGCCGTAAAAGAAGCAATAAATAATGCAAAAATTCTTGAAAGAAAAGAAGCGATAATGTTAAATACAAGATTAGAATATAGTGAAGTTAAAAAGATGCAATTTTTAATTTCAAAACATAAAGCAATCTTACATGAAACTTCTTACGAAGACAAAGTAATAATGAATGTACTAATAGATTGTGAACTTAAAGAAGCATTTGTAAATGAGTTAATAGAATACAAAAAGGGAGATGAAGACATAAAAGAATCAGGCAATATAAATTATTGCCTGATTGATGATAAACATTTTATTATGTGAATGTATTTTTAATAATTGTATAAATAAGGTGAAGTAAAGTACTTTTTAATAAATATTGGATATATTCCAATAATCCATATAAGTGTAGCAAAATAAGGAATAAAAGAAGTTAGTAGTTCTATATTTATTGTGTGCTCTAATAATAAAGATAAACCTTCTTTAATTAAAATAGTACTTGTTAAACCAAGTGCTATTTTTTTAATTTGTCCTAATAGGCTAACACTAGTTTCATTAAATTTGACATAAGTATTCTCGATATACCAACCTATTAGAAATCCTAAAGCAGTAGCAGATATCTTAATGGTATCAATTCCGCTTTTTGTATCGATTACATTCCAATCAATATATATTAGAGTCATTGCTAATAAAAAAAGAGGTAACAGGCTAAAAGCTAAGGCTATAATCTTTATATGTTCATGGTATAAAGAGTAATTATTAAAATAATAAGAGATAACAAATAGTATAAAAGCTGTTATTAATATAGAAAAAACAACATCTATTGGGGTATGTACTCCTAAATAAATTCTAGAAAATCCAATAAGAAACACTAATGACAAAAAAAGAAACTTAAGACTTTTTCTTTCACTAACTAAAAACAGTGAACCATAAAGTGCAGTAGCAGCTTGAGTATGCCCACTAGGAAATGAATAGCCTGTAGCAGACTTAAGCGCCGTACTGACTGGTTGCAAAGACTCATTAATAATAAAAGGTCTATCTATTCTTAAAACAATCTTTAGTGCTTGAACTATAATTCCTGAGATAACAAATGTATATGCTAATTTATATGCAAGATTCTTATTAATGCTCCAAAAAACTATACATAGAACAATTAATAAAAATGTTGCATCGCCAAAATAAGTAATGGCACTAAAAAAGGTTGTTAACCAAGGTAATCTAAATGATTCTATAAATTCAAGTACAAACATCGTTCCTCCTCTAGACTAGAGATTGCTACTTTCTTGATGCACGTTTTCTTTGGCTAGGATCAAGAATTTTCTTTCTTATACGTAAGCTTTGTGGAGTAACCTCTAGTAATTCATCTGTGTCAATAAAATCAAGACTTTCTTCAAGGCTAAGTATTCTAGGTGTAGTAAGTCTTAAGGCATCATCGGCACCTGAAGAACGAGTATTAGTTAATTGTTTTTTCTTACAAATATTAACTTCGATATCTTCAGCTTTACCATTTTGACCTATAACCATACCAGCATATACCTTAGTACCAGCATTTATGAATAATGTACCACGTTCTTGTGCATTATACAAGCCATAAGTGATAGCTTCACCTGTTTCAAAAGAAATAAGTGAACCTTGCTTACGATATTGTATATCACCTTTAAAAGGACCATAACCATCAAATATGGTATTTATTATACCATTACCCTTAGTATCAGTCATAAATTCACCTCTATAACCGATTAAACCACGTGCAGGGATTGAGAATTCAAGTCTTGAAGAGCCACTTGATGAATTAGACATTCCTCTAAGCTCACCTTTTCTAGTGCTTAATTTTTCTATTACAGTACCAGTAAATTCTTCAGGTACATCAATGTATGCCATTTCCATAGGCTCGAGCTTGTTATCATTTTCATCATACTTATAAAGAACTTCAGCTTTACTTACTGCAAACTCATATCCTTCTCTTCTCATGTTTTCTATTAAAACAGAAAGATGTAATTCACCACGTCCAGAAACTTTAAACACATCAGCACTATCAGTTTCTTCAACTCTTAAGCTTACATCAGTATTTAATTCCTTTAATAATCTGTCTCTTAAATGTCTAGAAGTTACAAATTTACCTTCTTTACCAGCAAGAGGACTGTCATTTACTATAAATTGCATAGCAATTGTAGGTTCTGATATTTTCTGGAAAGGAATTGCAACAGGGTTATTAATAGAACAAATAGTATCACCGATATGTAAATCAGCTATACCAGAGATAGCTACTATAGCGCCTACAGTTGACTGGGCAACTTCAACTCTGTTTAATCCATCATATTCATATAATTTATTTATCTTAACTTTAACTTTTTTGTTAGGATCATGAGCATTTAAAAGCATTGCTTCTTGATTTATCTTTAAAGTACCATTATCTACTTTACCAACACCAATTCTACCTACATATTCATTATAATCGATAGTGCTTATAAGTACTTGTGTATCAGCGTCTGGATCACCTTCTGGGGAAGGAATGTAATTAATAATAGTTTCAAATAAAGGAACCATATTTTCTGGTTCATGATCTAATTCTAATATGGCATGTCCAGATTTAGCAGAAGCATATACAAATGGACATTCAAGTTGTTCATCTGTTGCATCTAGATCCATGAATAATTCTAATATTTCATCTATAACTTCTTCTGGTCTTCCTTCTGGTCTATCTATTTTATTTATGCAAACGATTACAGGCAATTCTAATTCTAATGCTTTTTTTAACACGAATTTTGTCTGGGGCATAGCACCTTCAAATGCATCTACTACAAGAACAACACCATTAACCATCTTTAGTACTCGCTCAACTTCGCCACCAAAATCAGCATGTCCTGGAGTGTCGATTATGTTAATCTTTACATTCTTATAAGTTACAGCTGTATTCTTAGCTAGGATAGTGATACCACGTTCTCTTTCAATATCATTAGAATCCATTACTCTTTCAGCAACTTCTTGATTTTCACGGAAAACTCCGCTTTGCTTTAGTAGTTGATCTACTAAAGTAGTTTTGCCATGATCTACATGGGCAATAATTGCTATGTTTCTTACATCTTCGCGTTTTATTATCATTTAATACACTTGCCTTTCATTAATCATAATTTTTAGTTTTAATTCGCTAGCTTATATGCTCGAATTTTTATCACTCTAAAGTTTAACACAGTTTTATTAAAAAACAAGTATTATTTAATATAGAAGAAACGATTTGGTTATTATGTATGAATTAATAGCCAAGTTCTTCTCCTACTAGTATAACTTTTATTCTGTTTTTGAACTTTGACATTCTTGTAATTACAATGTTGGCACACATGCAATCAGGTACGAAACAAGATTGACAGCTTCCACTAGTAGCGCAGGGAGTATTTAGTCCTAATCTTACAGCGTTTGGAGGAGCAGCTATATTGCTGACTCTAGAAAGAGCAGAGTCAAGAGTTTTTTCAGCTTTATTCATTCCGACAACAACGATTACATTTTTAGGACCATGTATCAGACAAGCTACTCTATTACCATTACCATCAATATTTACAAGCTCACCTGAAAATGTTATAGCATTAGAACTCATCAAATAATAATCACTTGAAGTATGATTTTTATACATTTCTTCTTTTTCTTCGTTAGTTATAGCAGTACTTCTATCATGTAAAACGTAATCTTTAGTGTTTAAAAGCTCTAGGATATTGGTGGATTTTATAGTTTCAGATCCGCCCCATGCTACTGAGCTGCCCTCTTTTATAAGACTTAGTAAAAGATTATTAACTTCATCTTTATCTTCGCAATAATAGGTTTCAAATCCTCTTTTTTCCATGTTTTTAATAATTGTTGTTGCCAAATTCTTATAAGCCATTTTTTTTGGATTCATATTTTAAGTCTCCTTATATTGTGTAGTATAGGTAAAATATTATATCAAAAAAACAAGTATAAAAAAACCACATAATAACTTATTTTAAAATTCTAAAAAAGCCAATTAAATATTTGACAGAAACAATCAAACTTGCTTTTTTTATACTTATTTGTTATTATGTATGAAATTACTAATTAACGCTATATAATCAGACAAGATAAGTTATTAAGATTACTCTTCATAATAACGACAAAGGTGAAAAGATGAACAAAGAAAACATTCAGATGTTTTGTGGTTGTGGTCAAGGGAAAACATCAGCAGCGCTAGGAAAAGCTCTTATGGCAGCATCAGAGAATAGACAAGTTATTATTATTCAATTTTTAAAGTCTAAGAACGTTGAAGAAGAAACATTTTTAACAAAACTAGAACCCAATATAAAGTTTTTTAGGTTCGAAAAAGCTAAAGAAAGCTATGATTCTCTAACTGATTTAGAAAAAGCAGAAGAGATAATGAATATTAAAAACGGTATTAATTTCGCGAAAAAAGTATTATCAACTGATGGTTGTGATGTTCTTGTTTTAGATGAAGTCTTAGGATTGGTAGATGAAGGTGTTTTGAGCGTCTCTGAACTTATATCTTTAATCGAGATAGAGACAAGAGATATAAAGCTCATTCTTACAGGTATTAAGTGTCCTGAAGAATTATTAAGTTATGCCGGTTCTGTTTCAAGAATAGAAGAGATGCTTGATTAATAGTTTTATTACAGGTTGACACATAAAAAAAAGAATGTTAGTATAATTAAAAGCAACAAAATAATTGAATAGAGAGTAGAGGTTGCGTCTTTTAAAAGTAATATATCAGATACATCAGAAGTATACGAAGATATATGAAAGGAAAAGTCGCCGAAAGATTATAAAGATCTGAGTATATAATCTTGGGCATACAGTGAAGAATTGTATGACTGTCATCTTTTTAAGATGGAGGGCTATTAAGATACTAATTACTAAAATTAGTTTTTAAAACTTATGCTAACCCATCAAGGTTAGCTTTTTTTATTTTAAACTATTTAAAAACATCATAAGCATATGTTAAGAAGTTGTTTTAACAAACCAAAAGGTTTGAGAATGGAGGATATTATGGCAATATTTAAAGGAGCAGGTGTTGCAATTGTTACACCGATGAAAGAAAATGGAGAGGTTGATTATGATAGTTTTGAAAAACTAATTGAATTTCAACTTGAGAATGAAACAGATAGTATTATTGTATGTGGAACAACAGGAGAAGCTTCTACATTAACTGAGGAAGAACATATAGAATGTATAAGATTCGTAGTTGAAAAAGTCAATAAAAGAGTTCCAGTAATAGCAGGAACAGGTTCAAACTGTACAAAAACAGCTATAGACTTATCGCTTGCAGCTAAAAATGTAGGAGCAGATGCGTTGTTAGTTGTGACACCTTATTATAATAAAGCGACTCAAAAAGGATTGTTTATGCATTTTAAAACAATTGCTGATGAAGTTAATCTTCCAATAATATTATATAATGTACCAAGTAGAACAGGTTGTAATTTATTGCCTGAAACTGCAGTAAAAATTGCTAAAGAATGCAGTAATGTGGTAGCGATTAAAGAGGCTTCAGGAAACATTTCACAAGTTGCAAAACTTGCAAGCATTTCAGAAGGAATATTAGATATTTATTCAGGAAATGATGATCAAATAGTTCCATTGTTAGCATTAGGTGGTATTGGAGTTATATCTGTAACTTCAAATGTAGTTCCTAAAGAAACTCATGATATAGTTGTAAGCTTCCTAGAAGGTAATGTGAAAAAGAGTGCAGAGATTCAATTAAAAATGATGGAATTAATCGAAGCTTTATTTTGCGAAGTTAATCCAATACCAGTTAAAGCAGCGCTTTCTTTAATGGGAATTACAAAAGAAACTTTAAGAATGCCACTTACAATTATGGAAGATTCTAATAAAGATAAATTAAGAGTTGCTATGAAAAATTATGGTTTAATCAAATAATTTAGCTTTTATTAGTAGAACTAAAGAATGGAGATATTATGATAAGAATTATAATGAGAGGCTGTAATGGCCGAATGGGACAAGCTATTTCAAACATAGTAAAAGAAGATGAAAAAACTACTATAGTTGCAGGAATAGATTTAGAAGATAAAGGTATGTATGATTATCCAGTATATAAGAAGTTCTCTAGTATAAAAGAAGAGGCTGATGTTATAATTGATTTTGCTTCACCTATAGATTATAAAGATATGCTAGAATATTCTACTCTAAACAATGTTCCTATTGTTTTATGCACTACTGGTTTTTCAAAAGAAGAATTAGAAGAAATAGAAGAAACGTCTAAAAAAGTTGCAGTGCTTAGATCTGCTAATATGTCAATGGGAATTAACACCTTGATTAAAGTTTTAAAATCAATATCACCCCTGTTGTCTGAAGCAGGTTTTGATATAGAGATTGTTGAAAAACATCACAATAAAAAGTTAGACAGTCCAAGCGGCACAGCTTTAGCTCTTGCAGATAGTATAAATGAAAGTGTGAAAGAGCCATTTGAATACATCTATGATCGTTCACAGCTAAGACAAGTAAGAGATAAAAAAGAACTTGGTATTAGTGCAGTTAGGGGCGGTACTATAGTTGGTGAACACGAGATTGTTTTTGCTGGTTTAGATGAAGTAATAGAGATTAAACATACTGCTTATCAAAGAACAGTTTTTGCTAAAGGTGCTGTTGAAGCGGCAAAGTATTTATTCGACAAAACAGCAGGAATGTATAACATGTCAGACGTTATTGGATAGTAAGAACTAATGTTTGTGAAATTGGTGTAATTGTATTAAATTTAACATAGCGGGTACGAATTGTGCTCGCTATTTTTGTGCATTAGACACAAAAAAAACATACAAAAATTACTAGAAGTATGATAAAATACAAACTAGTGTATTTTATTAGGTATTAAGGAGGAACTAGCATTGATAGAAGTTAAAAACTTGAACAAAGTTTATGGTGATCATGTGGCAGTTAATGATCTTAGTTTTACAATCGAAAAAGGAAAAATATATGGTTTTTTAGGACCAAATGGTGCAGGTAAGTCGACAACTATGAATATCATAACAGGATATTTAGCAGCGACAGATGGAAAAGTTCTAATTAATGGACATGACATTTATGAAGAACCAGAATTAGCTAAAAAATATATTGGTTATTTACCTGAACTTCCGCCACTTTATATGGATATGACTCCAAGAGAATATCTTGAATTTGTAGCAGATTTAAAATCCATACCAAAATCAACAAGAAGAGATATGATTGAAGAAGTAGTTAAGATGACAGGAATAACAGACGTTTATAACCGCTTGATTAAGAATTTATCAAAAGGATACAAACAAAGAGTAGGTTTAGCACAAGCGATATTAGGTTATCCTGAGATAATAATTCTTGATGAACCAACCGTAGGTCTTGATCCTAAACAAATAATTGAAATAAGAGATTTGATTAAAAAACTTGGCAAAAAACATACAGTTATATTAAGTACTCATATAATGCAAGAAGTAAGTGCTGTGTGTGATGAAGTTCTAATTATAGCTCATGGTGAATTAGTTGCATGTGATACACCTGATAATCTTGGTAAGCACGTTAAAGGTTCTAATACTTTAGAACTAAAAGTAAAAGCACCTGACTATAAAGTAAAAGCAATCCTATCTAAGCTTCCTAAAGTTGAAGAATTTGAAACTCATGATGCTCCAGAAGAGGAATGTACAAAAGTATTTCTTACTACTAAGATGGAAGATGATATTAGAGAAGAGATTTTCTTTGCGTTTGCAAATGCAAAATGTCCAATAATGTCTATGGATTATTCAAACATGTCTCTAGAGGATGTATTCCTTCAAGTTACAAAGGGAAAACAATCTGATAAGAGAAAGAATAAAAATGATAAAAACGGAAAGGAATTATAAGATGTTAGCGATATATAAAAAAGAAGTTAAATCATATTTTATATCTATGATAGGTTATGCGTTTATAGCATTTTTACTATTGGTAATAGGTTTAGTGTTTTATATGATAAATGTTCAAAATAAAAGTCCTTTTATAGGCTATGCATTAGAATCACCTTATGTTGCAATGGTTATGATGGTTTTAGTACCAGTAGTTACAATGAAGATATTTGCAGATGAAAGACATACAAGATCTGATCAGTTACTATTTACAGCGCCAGTAACTATTAAAGCAATTGTAATTGGTAAATTCTTAGCAGCAGCAACAATATTTACTATACCAATGCTTTTGGTTCTTATATATCCAATGATATTAAGCGAATATGGTATTGTTCCTATGGCAACTTCTTATGTGGCTATATTAGGATTTTATTTGATGGGACTTGCTTATTTTGCAATAGGTATATTTATTTCATCAATAACAGAAAATCAATTTATTTCAGCAGTAGCAACATTTGCAGTATTATTAGGAACATTTATGATTAGATTTATGGCAAATGCTATACCAGCTTCAGACACACTATCGTTAATTGGATATATAGTAATTGCTGCTATTACAGGGCTTTGTTACTATATTCTAACTAAAAATCATAAGTCTTCAATAATTAAGTCTTTAACTATCTTTGCTGTTTTAACAGTAATAATAATAGTTGCATACTTACTTAAAGCACCAATCTTTGAAAATGCTATTCAAAATATAATGTTGTTTTTATCATTAGACTATATGTACAGTGACTTTACAGGACAATATTTAGATTTATCAGCAGTATTTTATTATGTATCAGTAATCGGATTTTTTACCTTTCTTACTGTACAGTCAATTCAAAAAAGAAGATGGAGTTAATTTTTTACAACAAAATATGACAGATAGGTGTAGATATGAATAGAAAAAGCAAAAAAAATAATAATACAGAAGCTTTTAGAAATGCAAACTATAGTATACTAACAGCCTTTCTTATTCTGGTATTAGTAGTTGTAGCTAACTTCTTTTTAGGAGCAGTTGACGAAAAATATACAAGGATAGGCTTGAGCCAAGAAGATAATACTGTTCTTTCAGACATTACAAAAGATCTTATAGACAGACTAGAACTAGAAGTTACTATATATACTATTGCAGAAAAGGGCAACGAAAACAAAGATGTAGAAAAAGTTCTAAAGCTTTATGCGGATGCAAGCGATAAGGTAATTCTTAAAACTGTTGATCCAGCGAATGAACCACAATTTCTTAATAAATATGGTTTAGAATTTAATCAGGGAAGTTTGCTTATTGAATGTAAAAATGAATTTAAGAACATAGAATTAACAAATTTGTTTATTAAGGTAGATGAAGAGTCTAAACAGGTTAGACCTGATATTGAAGGTCAAGTCACTAGTGCGGTAGCTTATGTATCAGACGCAGCTATTAGTAGTCAAGATGAAGAAAGCATAAGTAATAATAAAATAGGTTATATATTATCAGGCGAAGGCTATGAAGGATTAGATTTATATATGGCCAACGAAATAAAAAGACAAAACATAGAATTGTTAAATCTTAATCTAGTTGAAAAAGGTGCGATTCCAGGTGATGCTGATGTACTAATAATTAATAGATTAACAGAAGATTTTACAAATGACAATTATTCTTTGATTATGTCGTTTTTAGATAAAGGTGGGTCATTATTTATTACGAACACTTATAAAAGATCAGAGCTCAAAAAAATGCCAAACTATGATAAAATTCTTGAAAGATTTGGTATTGTTGATGAAAACGGAGTTATTGTAGAAACTACTAAAGATAATTTGCTTAATGTGGATGCACCTGTTTATTTAATTCCAAAGATGAATGAACATGAGATAACAAAACCACTTATTAGTAATAACCAAAATACTTTGCTTTATCTTGCAGGAAGTATAAAACTAGGTAAAGAAAAAGATGATGTTAAAGTTGATGTATTATTAAAATCATCAAAAAAGGCATACTTTAAACAAAAACAATCTAGTCAGGTTATGGAAAAGTTAGCAACAGATCCACAAGGAGAGTTCATACTTGCAGTTGCAGCGACACAAGAATTGCTTAATGAAAAAAGTTCTGTAAAATCTCAATCTTTAAGTGCTAAATTAGTATTAGTGACATCTTTTGCAATTACAGATGAGCTTTCAGATGAAGATATAGCAGGTGGTAATGGTGAATTCACGGTTAATTCATTAAAGTGGCTTACAAACCAATCACATGATGTATCAGTTTCTAGTAAACCAGAATCTTATTACTCATTGGTTTTATCAGCAAGGGATACTAACAATATTCTTGCGATTATAGTTGTAATACCGATAATAATAATAATTTTTGGATTATTTAGATGGCAGAGGAGAAGAAAACGATGAAAAATAAAAAAAGTAATAATAATGCAAATCGTGTGTTTCTTTTGTCGGCTATTTTACTAATATCTTTAATAGGAATTTATATAGGGATTAATCAAATAAACAAACGATTTACAAAGTTTGATGCTTCATATTATAAGATTTATGATCTGACCAAAGAAACCAGAGAAGTTTTAGATAAAATTGAAGAAAAAACTACCATGTATGTATTATCAGAACCAGGAAAAGAAGATAAGGTTCTTTTGACTATGGTAGAAATGTATGTTGGATATTCTAATAATATTAATATAGAATTCATCAATCCAGTTCAAAATCCTCAATTCTTGCAAGATTATGGTTTAAGCTTAAGACAAGGAAGTGTGGTTGTAGAGTCTAATGGCAAACATAAAGGAATTGAACTTGCGGATGTGTATGTTGAAGTGGATGATACTTCTTTAAACTATACATCTTATCGTGTAAAGATGGAAAGATTAATTACTAATGCTATTGAATATGTTAGTGCTACTAATAACCCTAAAGCTTACGTACTAGTAGATAATGAATTATCTGCCTTAGATAAAGGAATTGCTACTGGAATTATTGAAAACAATATAGATGTTGAAAATCTTAACTTATCAGATACAAAAGCGATTCCAGAAGATACAGATATATTGATTTTGAATAGAGTTATAAATGATTTGACAGATGACGAGCTAAGTTTGATTTTAGACTTTGTTGAAGATGGTGGGAATATATTTGTTGTACTGACTTCTTCACGAAAACCAGAAACTAAAACTCCTAATTTTGATCAATTATTAATGAAATATGGATTGAAAGTAAATAATGGAGTTGTTTTGGATACAAAAGCATCATATTTAGAAACGACGGAATTACCAGTATATATAATGCCTTTAATGACTGATCATGTTATAACAAAAGATATGAAACTTAACGAGACAAAAACAAGACTATATTTGCCAGATAGTATAGAAATAATAAATGTTCCTGCCTCAGTAAGTGTTGAAGTGCTTATGACTTCTGAAGGTACCTCTTACTACAAAGAAAAGGGTAAAAATACAGCACAAGATCAAAAAGACCCAACAGGTAAGTTTAATCTTTCTGTAGCGGCAACAGATCAAATATCGGATGATTTAGTCTCAAAAGCAATTGTGGTTTCAGGATATAGTATAACTGATGATACAATAGATGAAAAAGTAAGTGGAGCTAATCTAAAGTTTGTAACTAATGCTATTGATTGGATCATTGACAGAGAAACAAAAGATTTAATACCTACAAAACAATTTTCTTATTTGAATTTAAATATTCAACCTGAAACAAAACAATCTATTTTTTGGATAGTGGTTGTGTTAATACCTTCTTCTATACTATTTGTTGGTATATATAAGGTGTTAAAAAGAAGAAAGGGATAAATTATATATGAGTAACCTTCGAAAAAAACAAAGAACAAATGTAATTCTCCTTCTTTTTTTGATAATTATAATGGTTGTTGCAGCTGTAACTATAAATTCTAAAAAAGAAGATGAACAATCAGTAGATACACAAACAGGAAATTATGAGATTTTTGATATAACTGAGGCGGATATTGTAAAGTTTGATTATACCTTCAAAGATCAAAAGTTTGCATTTGAAAAAAAAGATGCAGAGTGGATATATACAACTGATAAGAACTTTCCAGTTGCTACTGATAGAGTGAGTAATCAATTTATAAATACAGTTGCTAGTATTAGTGCTTCTAGAAAAGTAGTTGACGGAAAAGAAAGACTAAAAGATTTTGGGCTTCTAGATCCGTACTCAAAGGTGACAATATACGATAAAGAAGATAAACCGTATGAGTTTCATATAGGTGATTTTAACAAAATACTTAAACTTTATTATATGTATGTTCCATCTGAAGAAACGGTATATATGGTAGATGAAAAATTATTCTATATAATAAGAGAAGATATTTATGATTTTGCAGTTCTTGATGTATATCCTAGTTTTGATATAGATAGTATGGTTTCGTTTAATATTCATAATGATGATCTTATTTTTGATATAATGTATTTATCTAAACGTCCAGAATCAGATCTTACAAATTCTTCTAAGTGGTATGTGGGAAAGCCATTCCAAATTATACGAGGTTTAGATCAAAACAAACTTGAAGAGGTTGTAGAAACAATGGTAGATTTAGAGTTTACAAAGACAGTGAATTATAAACCTACACAAGATGATTTGAAAGAATATGGACTAACAGACTTTAACAAATCATATAATGTATCTTACAGAGAATATGATGAGATTACAAAAGAAACTACTAATTATGAGTACAAGATTATAATCGGAAATCTAACTGACGATGAAGAAAACTACTACGTTCAAACTTTCCTTTATAAAGACATGAAAGTAGAAAGTGGCGGAAGAGTAAGTCTTATGAAAAAAGAAGTGATTGATTCAATTATTTCTATTGATCCGTTGTCTCTAATGCATAAATATGCTGCATATGTTAAATTAGACGATATTAAAAATAGTAATATAGAAATTTCAACACCAAATGGCAATAGTACAATTGAATACATGTACAAAGAAGGCTTGAAAGAAGATGAAGTCACAGAGAAATTAACTTTAAATAATAAAGAAGTTGATGAAAAAAAGATTAAAGACTTTTACGTTGAGATGATTAAACTAGGTGCTGACAGAATTATATATGATAGGGAAACTATTGTTGATAAAGAAGCAGACTATACTATAGTATATAACAGAACATTAGATGATTATTATGGTAAGATAACAGTTAAATTTATCGAGTACAATTCGAGTTATTATCAAGTTGAAGTAAATGGAGTTGTAGACTTTTTAACTACAAAAAGAAAAGTTATAACAGTGTTTGAACAACTAGACGAATTAATAGATTCTATTAAGTAAGTGAAAAAAAGAATCACCATCATTCTGGTGATTCTTTTTCTTTCCTCAAAATTAAATAAATACCAATTGGGAATAAAATCAAGCTTATCCACTGTGAAGTTGATAAATTCCAAATAAATCCTCTTACAATATCGCCTCTTAAGAATTCTAATAAAAATCTTGCTAAAGAATAGGCAACAAAATATATTCCGAGGTTTAAATGTGCCTTCCTTGGTTTTCTTTGATAATATAATAGAAAGAGAAATAATAAGAAGTTAAAAGCACTTTCTAATAATTGAACAGGAAATCTTGTAACTATGCTTAATGATGGTATAAAGGAATTAAAGTTATAATCAATCTTGAATATACCATCATATGGAATACCATAACAGCAACCAGCACTAAAACATCCTAATCTTCCGATGCTATGCATCAAAGGAATTGCTACAACGAGATAGTTTGATAGTAAAGAGAAGTTATATTTGTAAATCTTACAAAATATGTATACACCTGCAATAGAACCTAACATTCCACCATAAAACACAAAACCTGAAAACATATAATCAATCATTTGTAAAATTGTCAGATTATCTCTAATAAAGGAGAAGTTTTCTATATAAGAATCTAGATTTACTAAAAAATATAAAAACTTTGCACCGATTACTAGACCTATTACTCCAAAAAGGAAGGCGAGCAACATCATAAAAAGATCGAGCTTGTTAGACTTAGAAATATAAATTATAACTAGTGCTGACAAAACTAAGCCTAAGCCTGCTAGTAGTCCGTAAGTATTAAAAATGTTGTCTCCAATTGTAATTTGAGGATACATATATTCACCTAATTCTTTCTTTTTGATTTGTAAAATTCTAATTTTAATAGTATCAAAAATGTAGTTTCATAGCAAGTGAAATAATTAGGAGTTTTATATTGATAATTGCTAGATAATTACTTAGTCTCTTCTTGTTAAAGGTTTTTCTTTGTGATAAAATGAAGTTTACGGTTAGAAAAGTGTTAAGAAAGGTATTCTAATATGAATGTTAAAGTATTACTTGTTGGTACAGACCTAAATACTTATTATATGGTTAGAACCTGTAATGAATTATTTAATGTAAAAATTGACATAATCGGAAAAGAACCTATGAGATTTACAAAATATAGTAATCTTATAAATTTTCATTATAATAAAGACATTTTAGATAAGGAAAAGTTTAAGGATATATTAATAGATTATGCAAAGCAAAAGAATTATAAAGATAAGATATTACTAATTCCTTGTCATGATTTATATGTAGAGCTAATTGTCGATAATAAAGAGTTTTTAGAGAAGTATTATATTTTTAATCTTCCAAGAAATGAAATCGTTAAAGATTTGCTTAATAAAAAAGACTTCTATACTAAATATGGTGATAAATATATAGACATACCTGCCACTTTTTATTACGATCCGGTGACAATGCCTATGATACCAAAAGAATTAGTTTATCCTATAGTTATAAAACCAAGTAACGCAACAGAATATAACAAACATCCTTTTTTAGGGCAGGCAAAAGTTTATAGAGCTGATAATCAAAAAGAAGCTTTTGAAATACTACATAAGATAAGTTGCTCTGGATATAAAGATATAGTTGTGCTTCAAGATTATATACCAGGGGATGACACTTGCCTATTTGATATTGATTTTTATTCAAATAAAGAAGGAAAAGTTGTATATACTACTTTTGCAAGAGTAGGCCTACAGGAAAGTAAACCTACTACAATAGGTTGTTGTACAGTTCTTATTAATGGTTATAATGCTTATGATGGTAAAGAGGAAGTATTAAAAAAGCTAATAGATTTTCTAGAAGAGATTGGTTATACTGGTTTTGGAGAAATAGATTTAAAATATGATATTAGAGATAATAGATATAAAGTTTTAGAAATAAATCCAAGGCAAGCAAGGTCAGCATATTATGTAACAGCTCTAGGCTATAATATGGTTGAAATATTAATAAATGATTTGATAGAAAATGTAAAACAAGAGTATAAACATATTGATGATGAAATACTAATGAGCATGGTATCAAAATATATAATTAATAAATATATTAAGAATACTGAATTCAAAAAAAGAGCCATGTTTTTATTGGCAAAAAAAAGAAATATTGATCCTTTAGTTAATAAAAAAGATGCTAATCTGAAGTTTCGATGGTATTTATTTTTAAGAAGATTTAATTACATCAAAAAGTACAAAAAATATAAAGATTATAAGTACTAGACTAATACTAAAAAAAGGTATATTATTACATAATTAATTCACAATTTTATTGTAAGATAGATAGGAGATACTCATATGAATAATGAGAATTATATAGGAATTTTAGAAGAAAATGAATCACAAGTTAGATCATATTGCCGTAGTTTTCCAGTGGTTTTTGAAAAAGCTAAAGGAGCGCACTTATATGACGTAGAAGGCAATGAATACTTAGACTTTCTAGCTGGCGCTGGAACAATGAACTATGGACATAATAATGAAGTTATAAAAAAAGCAATAATTGATTTTATAGAAAAAGATTATTTAATGCATGGACTTGATATGTTTACAGCTGCAAAAGCTGATTTTGTTGATACTTTTATAAATGAATTATTAGAGCCTAGAGGATTAAAATACAAACTACAATTTTGTGGTGCAACGGGCACTAATGCAGTAGAAGCAGCTCTTAAATTAGCTAGGAAAAACAAAAAAAGAAGCAATATATTTGCATTTATGGGAGCTTTTCATGGGATGACTTTAGGATCTCTAGCGTTAACAACTGATCAGACTAGTAGAGCGGGAGCAGGTATGCCACTTACTAATACTACATTTTTACCTTATCCTGATGGATGTAATGTTAAATTTGATACTCTAGATTATCTTGAAGCGATACTAGAAGATGATCATTCAGGAATTGATAAGCCAGCGGCAATTGTTATTGAAACAGTACAAGCTGAAGGTGGAATATTTGTAGCACCAATTCCTTGGCTACAAAGACTAGAAAAGATTTGTAAAGCAAATGACATATTACTTATTTGTGATGATATACAGGTAGGATGTTCAAGAACAGGAACCTTCTTTTCATTTGAAAGAGCAGGTATAAAACCAGACATGGTGGTTCTTTCAAAATCTATAAGTGGTTACGGCTTACCAATGTCACTTCTTTTAATAAAAGAAGAGCTAGATATTTGGAAACCAGCAGAGCATAATGGTACATTTAGAGGTAACCAATTAGGTTTTGTAGGAGCAAGAGAAGCTATATTGTTTAATAAAGCTACGAATCTTAATGAAGAAGTAACTAGAAAAGGTAAACTTGCAATCGAGTTTATAGAAAAAGAGATTTTAAGCTTAGATGAAAGACTTAAGCTAAGAGGTCTTGGATTAATAATAGGAATAGATTTTTCAAAAATTGATATAGAAAACATCACAAAAAAGATTGCACAAGGGTGTTTTTACAAAGGTTTAATAATTGAAAGAGCTGGAAGAAAAGATGCAGTTTTAAAACTACTTCCACCGCTTGTAATAACTGATGAAGAATTGTTAAAAGGATTAAACATTATTAAAGAAGTAATTAAAGCAGAGTTAAGTGTATAATAAGGAAAGGAAGTTAGCTGTATCTTTAATAGATTAGTGTAAAGTAATAATCAAGATAAGCATAGGTGTGTATATGATTAATTTAGCAGATATCGATAATATATATGATGATTCTAGAATAAAATCTAAAAAAGGAGTATTTGTTGCAATAAAAGGTTTTAGTGTGGATGGTCATGAATATATAGCTAATGCTATAAATAATGGAGCAAAATATATTGTAGTGGATGAAAACTATACTCTTTCATCGGAACAAATCAAGCTAATAGAACAAAAAAGAATTGGGGTTATTAGTGTAAAAGACACAAACTCATATTATAATTATTTGTTAAATGAGTTCTATGAAAGACCACTAGATACATTCAAATTGATCGGTGTTACAGGAACTGATGGTAAAACCACTGTAGCCGAAATGTTATATCAAATTCTATCTAAAGAACATGTTTCGGGGTATATTGGTACTAATGGCATTAGATGTGATGAGTTTACTATGGAGAATGATTTTACAACACCTCTTCCAGATGAGTTATTTAAAGCATTTGGAGAATTTTCAAAGAAAAAATGTGGGTTTGTAGCAATTGAAGCTACTGGTGAAAGACTAGGTTCTAATAGACTTAATGGTGTAGAATTTGATTCATCTATATTTACAAACCTTTCTAGAGACCAATTAGATTTATTTGGTAATATGGAAAATTATGCTTTGGCTAAAGCTAGGCTGCTAAAGCAAACTAAAAAAGAAGGGATATCTGTTATTAATTATGATGATGAATACAAAGATGTTTTTATTAATAATTCTAATTCTAAAATCATAACTTATGGAACAAATAATAATGCAGATATATATGCTACAGATATAAAAGTTGATTTTGACAAACTTGAGTATACCTTGAATGGAATATATGGAACACATAAAATAACTACTAATTTATCAGGAAGATTTAATGTATATAATACACTATCAATCATTCCAATACTTATAAAGTATGGTTATGAAATAGAAAAAGTTATAAGTTTAATTAATGATCTTAAGCCAATTGAGGCTAGACAAACTATAATTGAATGTAATCAACCATTTAAAGTTATTGTAGACTATGCTCATATGGCTAATGCAGTTAAAAATCTTGTAGATTTTGTAAGACCTTATACAAAGGGAAGAATAATCGTTGTTATTGGAGCGGGAGGCTCTAGAGACATTAATAGACGAACTGATATGGCAAAGTATTGCACTGATAACGTTGATTTTAGCTACTTCACAATAGAGGATGCAAGATTTGAAGATCCTGATTATTTATTAAGTAGTATGGTAGAAGGAGTAGAAAGTACTAATTATGAATTAGAAGTTGATAGAGACTTAGCAATAAAAAAGGCTCTTTTAAATGCAAGAAAAGACGATACGGTCTTGATACTCGGAAAAGGTTCAGAAAAGTATATGAAAACAAAAGGAGAATTAGTAGAAAGAAAAAGCGATATTGAACTTTCTATTGATATTCTTAATGAATTGATGAACAAATAAATAAAGCACAAACAAATAATGAAATAAAGTTTTACATATAACAAGACATAAGAAAGGTGAGAACTATTATGATTAAGCATGTATTAATGATTAAACTAAAAAATAGAACATATGAACAGATGTTATCTATGAAAGAGATGCTTTTATCTATGAATGAGAAGGTGGATGTTGTAAAACAAGTTAATGTAGGGATTGATTTTCTTAATTCTCCACGTTCTTATGACATTTTACTTGAAGTAATACTTGATAATAAGGAATTGTTAGACGATTATCAAAAAGACGAATATCATCATGAAGTAGTAAAACCATATGTTGTTAAAAATAGTGAATCTATAATAACAGTAGACTATGAATTTTAACTATTTTGGTTTTGCTAAAGAAAGGATACTATGAATAATACAGATAATAATAAGAATTTTGGATTTGTTAAAGTGGCTTCAGGGACTCCTCTAATAAAAGTAGCAGATGTAACATTTAATTATGAACAAATATGTGAAGTGATTAATAAAGCGAGCAAAGATAAGGCTAGCTTATTAGTTTTGCCTGAACTTGTTGTAACAGGTTATACTTGTGGTGATCTTTTTTTACAAGATATTTTATTAGAAAATGCACTTAAGAGTGTTATTAAGATAAAAGATTATATTAAAGGATTAGATATGGTAGTTATAGTAGGTTTACCATTTTCATATAATTCGAAGCTTTATAATGTGGCAGCTGTACTTCATGAAGGAAAAATATTAGGAATAGTTCCTAAAACTCATATTCCAAACTATTCGGAGTTTTATGAGTTAAGACATTTTAATAAAGGACCTAAAAAACCTATTCTTATTGATGTATTTGGAGAAGAAGTGTATTTTGGTACTAACATTATTTTTGAGTCAAAAGATATAAAAGGATATAAGATAGCTGTAGAATTATGTGAGGATTTATGGGTTCCACTGCCTCCAAGCACAATGCATGCAATAAAGGGTGCAAGTATTATTGCTAATTTATCTGCAAGTGATGAAATAACAGGCAAGGACAAGTATAGAATGGATCTAATAAAGAATCAGTCAGCTAGACTTTTGTGTGGATATATATATTCTGATGCAGGAGAAGGTGAATCTACTACGGATCTTGTTTTTTCGTCGCATAATGTTATCGCGGAAAATGGAGATATACTAACAGAAGCTACTAAGTACAAAAATGAGTTAGTCTTTGCGGATATAGATTTAGAAAGAATTGAGAATGAAAGAAGACGAATCAATACTTTTGTAGATGATTCCTTAGAAGATAATTATATAACAGTAAAATTTTCTAACACAACAAAAAGAGACATTTATAAAGACTTTACAAGAAAATACTATCATGCGCCTTTTGTTCCGGCATCTTTAGAAGATAGATCAAAAAGATGTGATGAAATATTTATGATTCAGGCTATGGGTCTTAAAAAAAGGCTTGTACATACAGGTGCTAAAGCAGCAATAGTAGGAATATCTGGTGGACTAGACTCAACTTTAGCATTGCTAGTAACTGTTAAAGCCTTTGAATTATTAGGACTAGATCTTAAAGGCATAAAAGCAGTTACAATGCCAGGTTTTGGAACTTCTGATAGAACCTATAATAATGCAGTATTAATGATAAAGTTATTAAATGTAGATTTTCTAGAAATTAATATAAAAAAAGCTGTACTTTCACACTTTGAAGATATAGGGCATGATAGTAATGTACATGACGTGGTATATGAGAATTCACAGGCAAGACAAAGAACTATGCTTCTAATGAATCTGGC
>CAZIGN010000005.1:0-2329 GCA_964538805.1 uncultured Lachnospiraceae bacterium | reverse complement strand
TGTTGGACCATATGAATTACATGATTTTTTTATTTATTATGTTCTTAGATATGGTTATACACCAGAAAAAGTGTTTTTCTTAGCAAAAAATGCTTTTAAGGGTATGTATGAAGAAGGTGAAATCAAAAAATGGCTTGAGGTATTTTATAAAAGATTTTTCTCGCAACAGTACAAGAGATCTTGTCTGCCTGATGGACCAAAGGTTGGTTCTATAGCTGTTTCTCCAAGAGGAGATTTAAGGATGCCAAGTGATGCTAGTTTTGAATTATGGATTGACAAATAATAATAAACACAAAAAAGAGAGGAAGATATGTGTTTTTAAACATACGAAAAACAATCTAAACGTATCGTTTTAAAATGCATAAAAGACAATATGAGCAAAATTAAAACAAGTTATTATAAGATAGGAACAGGACTTTTGACATTATATTCATCTATATATATTTTTGTAATTGCTGCACTTTCCATATATATTGCAGATTTTGAAGAATTGTCTACACAATCACAAAAAGGAGCTTTAAGTGGTTTTTATTTTGTGTTTGTGGCAGGTTTTATAAATGTTATTTTAAGTCTGATTGTTTCTTTGTTTCTTAAAAAATCTAAAGGTGCATTTATATTAAAAGTATATAGACTTGTTGCGATTTTAGGTGTTGTGATTTCCACAGTATTTATTTATTCGGTTAATAAAAGTTTGTTAACAAAGTTAGATGAGATGGATACATATTCAAAAGTTATAACAGCAATATCAGTTGTGCTTTCGATCTTGACGCTTATCTACTATTTAATTAGTTTATATACAACTCATATGTCGCAAACAAACTATGACGAAGCAGAAAATGGAAAGAAAAATAAAAAGTCTAAAAGTGAAATGAAAAATGATATAAGAACAAAGAAAAATAAAATATATCTGGCAATCAGCAATATGTTTGTATTTTTCAAAGTATTATTTTCTAATTCTAAAACGAATGATTTTAAGAAAAGTGATATAAATGCTAAAAATGATTTGAATACAAATGATTTGCAAAAAGAAAAGGTAAAAAAAGAAAAAGTATTCGAAAATATTTTTATGATTAGGAAAGTAAATTTATTCAATTCATTTGTTGTATGGATAAGCATAGGGCTTTTATCATATTATTTTGCAAGTGAAGTAAATTATTATAGTGAGATGATGATTAAAGTAAGTCCGATTTTTAGTACTATGTTTATGATACAATTCGGTGGTGCTATTCTAATTGGATTTGTTCATTTGTTTTTATGGATAGCAGATATTTTAAATATTAACTGTAAAATGGAGATTTTCAAGCCTCTATTGATTATACAGGTGATGTTTGTAATATTAACTATAGTAGTTTATGTAATTACTTCTAATATGAATTTTGTATTATCCAAAAGACCTGATCCTGCATACTACATATTTAATTCAATATTAATGGGAGTGTGTTTATTAGCTGGATATTTTAATAACAAGAAGTAGAATCGGAGGTAGTTGTGGCTTTAGTAATAATTCAAGGTAATTCTGGAAATGGAAAAACTAGTTTTATGTATAAAACGGTTATTGATAAAAGCTTACAAGAAAAAAGAGATAAGTTTTTAATAATAACGCCTGATCAATATACAATGCAGGCGCAAAAAGACATAGTGAAAAATCATCCCAACAAAGGATACTCAAATATTGATATATTAAGTTTTAGCAGGTTGGCTTTAAAAGTCAACCTTGATTTAGGTATTGAAACACCAGATACTTTAGATGAACTAGGTAAAACTATAGTACTAAGAAAAGTAGCAAGTCTTTGTAAAGATGACTTGCTTTTATTGAAAGATAAAATTGATATGCCAGGCTTTATATCAGAAATCAAATCTATAATTTCTGAATTAGATCAGTACAATATTGATGTTTTGCAACTACAAGAAGAGATAAAAGACTTTAAAAATAAGCCTGTACTAGCCATGAAGATAGAAGATATTAGTACTATCTATAAAAAGTTTTTGGAATATATTAAAGACAAGTTTGTAACTAGTGAAGAGATATTAATTGAATTGTCAAATAGACTTTATGCTTATAAAGATTTAAAAAATACAGAAGTGTTTCTAGACGGCTTCACAGGATTTACACCTATTCAGTACAAGGTTTTAGAAGAATTAGTAAGATATGCAAAAAATGTTTACGTAACGATAACAATAGATGAACACTCTGCAATCAATCAAGTGGATGAAGAGGATTTGTTTTATTTTTCTAAATCTGCAATTACTAAACTAAAAGAAATAGCTATAAAGCAAACTAAACCAATAGAAATGGTTTCTTTGTTTCAAGATAATATTTATAGATTTA
>CAZIGN010000004.1:57609-58943 GCA_964538805.1 uncultured Lachnospiraceae bacterium | reverse complement strand
CAATAAATAATATCAATAAATAATATCAATAATAAACACATGATAAATACATAATAAAAGGAGAACGATTATGCCAACATCACATATTGCAGCACAAATAGAAGATATAGCAAGCACAGTTTTAATGCCAGGGGACCCTTTAAGAGCAGAGTTTATTGCAAACACTTATCTGGAAAATCCAGTATTATTTAATAATATTAGAGGAATGCTTGGTTTTACGGGTACTTATAAAGGTAAAAGAGTGTCAGTTATGGGTTCTGGAATGGGAATGCCATCGATAGGAATATATTCATACGAATTATTCTCTAAATATAATGTCGATAATATTATAAGAATAGGTTCCGCAGGAGCGTATTGTGATGAACTAGATTTAAATGATTTGATGTTAGTTACTTCTGCATATTCAGACAGTTCATTTGCAAAAGTACAAAATGGTTGTGAGGATGATATTATATACCCTTCAAAAGAATTGAATGAAAAAATAATTAAAAAAGCTTCAGAATTAGGGAAAAAAATAGTATCAGGCAGAATTCATTCTTCGGATGTTTTTTATCAAGACACAGATAAAGATTATTATAAAGTTTTATATAAAGAGAAGAATACTCTTGCAGTTGAGATGGAAAGTTTTGCATTATTTCATAATGCATTAGTACTCAATAAAAATGCAGCGTGCATGGTTACAATATCCGATTCGTTTGTTAAAAAATCTGGTTTAACTGCACTTGAAAGACAAACATCATTTGACAATATGATGGTTTTAGCTTTAGAAACAGTTTAATAAAAATAAGTGTTTTGTGAGGTGATTTCTTGATTATAAGAGAGAAAATTGAGAACAATGAAATTAATCAATTGAGTGAATTTGCAACATTTAGTATTAATACTAAAGGCAGGGTTTTGATTGAAGAAAAATGCAATATGAGAACCGAGTTTCAAAGAGATAGAGATAGGATTTTGCATTCAAAAGCATTTAGAAGATTAAAACATAAAACTCAAGTGTTTTTAGCTCCAGAGGGAGATCATTACAGAACCAGGCTTACTCATACTCTTGAAGTGTCACAAATTGCAAGAACTATAGCAAGGGCGCTAAGCCTTAATGAAGATTTAACAGAAAGTATTGCACTAGGTCATGATTTAGGCCATACGCCATTTGGCCATGCTGGAGAAAGTGCTTTAAATATAGTATGTAGTGAGGGTTTTACTCACTTTGAACAAAGTGTAAGAATTGTTGAGCTTGTTGAAAAAAAAGGAAGAGGACTTAATCTTACTTATGAGGTTAAAGATGGAATTCTTAATCATAGAACATCATCTAGTCCAAGTACTTTAGAAGGTAAAGT